>CAYLWP010000025.1:0-22465 GCA_964387365.1 uncultured Roseburia sp.
GCAACAAAACAGTTGCACTTTTTTGTGCGTTATGCTATTATGTATCACGGTGACGCACAAATGTCTTTAATACAAAAACAGTACGGTAAAATGTTTTTGACTGACGGACAGTAATGTTGCGAATCACAGACACGGAGGATGGTTCGTAGTTTTGGAGGGCAGATATGGAAGGCACAACGGTATATTTTGTTGTGAAGCAGAGAGCTTTGCCGGAAGTCTTGCTTAAGGTGGTAGAGGCAAACAGACTGATTGAGACCCAGAAGGCTGCATCCGTACAGGAAGCTGTGGAAAGGGTGGGCATCAGCAGAAGCTCTTATTATAAATATAAGGACGATATTTTTCCGTTTCATGATTCGGCGCAGGGAACGACGCTTACTCTTTCTTGCCAGATGGATGATGAGCCGGGATTGTTGTCGGATGTGCTTAAGGTAGTGGCTGATTTCGGAGCCAATATACTGACAATCCATCAGACAATTCCGATTAACGGGATTGCATCTTTGTCTCTGAGTATTCAGATTCTTGATACGACAGGTGATGTATCGAAGATGGTACTTGAGATGGAGAAACGAAATGGCGTGCACAACGTAAAGGTGCTTGCCAGAGAATAAAAGTCGGAAAACGGAAGCTTTCCGGTTTGCAGATTTTGTGCAAAGGAACAAAGTTGCAGAAATTACATAATAAAGAGGAGAAATGAAAATGATTAAGGTAGCAATTTTAGGATACGGTACAGTAGGAAGCGGTGTATTTGAGGTAATTAACAAGAATAACGAAACAATTCAGAAGAAGCTTGGTGATGAGCTTCAGGTAAAGTATGTTCTTGATCTTCGTGATTTTGAAAATGATCCTGTTCAGGATGTGTTGGTACATGACGTAGAAGTGATTTTAAATGATCCTGAGGTTGCTATCGTTTGTGAGACTATGGGTGGTGAAAGACCGGCATATGATTTTACAAAGCGTGCATTGGAAAGCGGTAAGAGCGTATGTACTTCCAATAAGGAGCTTGTTGAAAAGCACGGTGCGGAGCTGATTAAGATTGCTAAGGCTAATAACTGCAGCTATTTATTTGAGGCAAGCGTTGGCGGCGGTATTCCTATTATCAGACCGTTAGTTACATCTCTTGCACAGGAGGAAATCGAGTCCATTACAGGTATTTTAAATGGTACAACCAACTATATCCTTACCAAGATGGAATTAGAAGGAGCTGACTTTGATACGGTATTAAAGCGTGCTCAGGAAAAAGGTTATGCAGAGCGTAATCCGGAGGCAGACGTTTGCGGATATGATGCAGGAAGAAAGATTGCGATTCTGACTTCTCTTGCATATGGCAAGGATGTAGACTTCGAAAGTGTTTATACAGAGGGTATTACAGCAATTACAAAGGCTGATTTTGAATATGCAAAGCAGCTCGGAGCAACAATTAAATTGTTTGCTAAGAGTGTTCATAAGAATGGAAAATACTATGCAATGGTAGCACCGTTTGTTGTTTCTTCAGAGAATCCGTTAAGCGCAGTAAAGAATGTATTCAATGCGATTCTTGTAAAGGGCAATATGGTAGCAGATACCATGTATTACGGAAAGGGAGCAGGAAAGCTTGCGACTGCAAGTGCTGTTGTGGCAGACGTGATTGACTGTGCTAAGCATCTTGGCAAGCATGTTAATATCGTATGGGAAGATGAGAAGCTTGAGATTTCTTCTATCGACAGTGCTTCCAGAAAGTTCTTTGTTCGTGTATCTTCTACCGATCAGGCTGAAATCGAGAAGAGCTTTGGTAAGGTAGAGTTCCTTCAGGCAGTTTCTGCTGAGGAGAGCGGCTTTATCACAGAGGAAATGACGGAAAGCGAATACAAGGCAAAGGCAGAAAAGGCCGGCAATGTAATCAACATGATTCGTATGGATTAAATTGAAAATCGATATAGGTTAGATTTTTGATGAGACAGGTTTGCAGAAAGTCAGGCCTGCTGAGGAGGAAGGAAAAGTTATGAAGTATGTAATTGTTCTTGGAGATGGAATGGCAGATGAGTCAATCGAGCAGTTAGACGGCAAGACGCCGTTAGAATATGCCGATACTCCTAATCTTGACCGTTTGAGCAAGCTTTCAGAGGTTGGACTTGTTCATACGATACCGGAAGGAATGAAGCCGGGTTCTGATACAGCAAATCTTTCTGTATTAGGCTATGATCCAAAGAAATATTATTCCGGACGTTCTCCATTGGAAGCTTTAAGTATTGGTGTTCCAATGAAGGATACGGATGTTGCACTTAGATGTAATATCGTTACCATTTCTGATGATGACGTTCCTTTTGAAGAGAAGACTATCATCGACCACAGCTCAAGCGAAATCAGCACAGAGGATTGTGCAGTGCTTCTGGAAGCAGTAAGAAAAGAGTTGGAGAATGAAACCTATCATTTTTATGTAGGAACAAGCTATCGCCATTGTTTAATCTGGGATAAAGGCGAGGTAATTGATTTGGTACAGCCTCATGATGTTCTTACACAGGTAATTGGTCAGCATCTTCCACAGGACGAAGTACTTCGCAATATGATGAAGAAAAGCTATGAGATCTTAAAGGATCATCCAATTAATATAGAACGTAAGAAACAGGGACTCAATCCTGCAAACTGTTGTTGGTTCTGGGGAGCTGGAACAAAGCCAATGCTTTCTTCTTTCGAAGAGAAGACAGGTAAAAAGGGTATGATGATTTCAGCCGTTGACTTGTTAAAGGGTATTGCGGTTGGTGCTTCCATGGGTGTTGTTGAGGTTGAAGGCGCTAATGGTGGCTTACATACCAATTACGAAGGTAAGATGCAGGCAGCAGTAGATGCTTTGACAAAGGATGGATATGACTTTGTATATGTTCATGTAGAAGCTCCGGACGAGATGGGACATCAGGGAAGCGTAGAAAGAAAGGTTCAGGCAATCGAGTACCTTGACCAGCGTGTGATTGGACCGCTTGTAAGTAAGTTACAAGAGCAGAATGTTGACTTTAGAATGCTGGTGCTTCCGGATCATCCGACACCGATTCGTGTAAGGACACATACAAATAAGGAAGTTCCGTATATGCTCTATGACAGCACGGCAGAGCTTGAAAAAGAGTGGAATTATAATGAGCAGGAAGGTACTGCAAGCGGCAACTATGTGGCAGAGGGTCACAAGCTGATTGATAAGCTTTTCCAGGCATAAGGCATGAAAAAGTAGAAATATTGAAGAAAGGCGATTAGATATCATGAAAAAAGTAGTAAAATTTGGTGGAAGCTCTCTGGCAAGTGCAGAACAGTTTAAGAAGGTTGGAGATATTATTCACGCAGATGCAGACAGAAAGTTTGTTGTTCCTTCTGCACCGGGCAAGCGTTTTGGCAGTGATACAAAGGTAACAGACATGCTTTACGGCTGCTATGAACTGGCTGAGAAGAATCATGACTTTACAGCAGAAATGGCAAAGATTGAGGCAAGATATCAGGAAATCATCGACGGTTTGGGCTTAGAGCTTGATCTTACACCGGAATTTAATAAGATTATTGATAACTTCAAGAAAAAGGCAGGAAGTCATTATGCTGCAAGCCGTGGAGAGTATCTGAACGGTATTATCATGGCAAATTATCTGGGATATGAGTTCGTTGATCCGGCAGAAGCAATTCGTTTTACCGAAGAGGGCGCATTTGATGCTGAGCTTACCAATAAGCTGTTATCGCAGAGACTTGCAGATGTAGAGAGAGCCGTTATTCCGGGATTCTACGGCGCAAGAGAAGATGGAATGGTTCAGACCTTCTCAAGAGGTGGTTCTGATATTACAGGTTCTATCGTTGCAAAGGCTGTTAAGGCTGATGTATATGAGAACTGGACAGACGTATCAGGTATCATGGTATCAGACCCAAGAATCGTAGATAATCCGGCAGTAATCGATATGATTACCTACAGCGAGCTTCGCGAGCTTTGCTATATGGGCTTCAATGTACTTCATGAGGATGCTATTTTCCCTGTAAGAAAGGAAGGTATTCCAATCAACATTAAGAATACCAATGCTCCGCAGGACGCAGGTACATGGATTGTGGGTCATACATGTCAGAAGTCTAAGTATACGATTACCGGTATTGCAGGTAAGAAGGGCTTTGCTTCTATTAACATTGAAAAGGATCAGATGAATACAGAGGTTGGATTTGGACGTAAGGTTCTTCAGGTGTTTGAGGAGTACGGCATTTCCTTTGAGCATATGCCATCCGGTATTGATACCTTGAGCGTTATGGTGCATCAGTCAGAATTTGAAGAGAAAGAACAGAATGTACTTTCCGGTATCAATAAGGCTGTAAATCCGGATCATATTGATATTCAGTCCGAGCTTGCATTAATCGCAGTAGTAGGTCGTGGCATGAAGGCAACCAGAGGTACTGCAGGCAGAATCTTCGCAGCACTTGCACATGCAAACGTTAATGTTCGTATGATTGACCAGGGTTCCAGTGAGTTAAATATCATCATTGGTGTTTCTAATGAAGATTTTGAAACTGCAATCAAGGCAATCTATGCAATCTTTGTAGATACCCGTATTTAATGAAAATTGATTACAAGCCTGTGTTCGTTGGGAACGCAGGCTTGTTTTTTTGCTAACTGTATGGTAACATAAAAATCTGTGTGCGGAAACAGAGCATATACAGAGGAGGAGATTATGAATATGGAACAGACAAAGACTGTACAGGAAAATAAAATGGGCGTTATGCCTGTGAATAAATTACTGATTAATATGTCATTGCCGATGATGGTATCTATGTTGGTGCAGGCATTATACAATATTGTAGACAGTATTTTTGTTGCCAAGCTTAGTGAGAATGCGTTAACTGCAGTATCGCTTGCATTTCCGGTTCAGACACTTATGATTGCAGTAGGTAATGGTATCGGGGTCGGTGTAAATGCCTTACTTGCCAAGCAGCTTGGAGAGAAGCGCTTTGACAGAGTAAGCAGAACAGCGGGAAATGGTATCCTGTTGGCCATTCTGGGCTATGTGTTATTTTTGATTGTAGGAATTGTGGCGGTAGAGCCTTTCTATGTAAGTCAGGTAAAGGGAGGAAACGCTGAGATTCAGGCTTGGGGTGTAGACTATCTTTCGATTGTTTGTATCTGTTCCTTTGGCTTATATATACAGCTGATTGGAGAAAAGCTGTTGCAGGCAACCGGAAAAACCGTATATAGCATGTTTTCACAGGGATTAGGTGCCATTGTAAATATTATTCTTGACCCGATTCTTATCTTTGGCTTGTTCGGCTTTCCGGAACTGGGAGTTGCAGGTGCTGCGATTGCAACAGTAATCGGCCAGATTGCAGGCGGTACACTTGCTATGTACTTTAATATAAAGAAAAACCATGAAATTAAGATTTCTTTTAAGGAATTCAAGCCGCATGGTGATACTGTTAAAAAGATTTTTCAGGTTGGAGTGCCAACCATGGTTATGCAGTCTATCGGTTCTGTGATGACTTATTGCATGAATATCATCCTGATGGGCTTTACGGAAACCGCGGCAGCAGTCTTTGGTATATACTTTAAGCTTCAGAGCTTCTTCTTTATGCCGCTCATGGGACTGAATAACGGTATGGTTCCGATTGTTGCATACAATTACGGCGCAGGAAGGCGTAGCCGCATGATTAAGACTATCAAGTTGAGCTTTTTGTTTGCATTCATTGTTATGTTTATCGGTTTCCTTGCCTTTGAGATTATACCGGCAACACTTCTTGGTTTCTTTGATGCCTCAGAGGAGCTGCTGGCAATCGGCGTTCCGGCACTGCGTATTATTGGAGTGAACTTCCTGGTTGCTTGGTTCTGTATTGTTGCAAGTTCCTTGTTCCAGGCTTTGGGAAATGGTTTATACAGTATGCTCATTTCCGTAGCAAGACAGCTGCTTGTACTGATTCCGATGGCGTTCATTCTTTCTAAGCTTGGCGGACTGCAGGCAGTATGGTTTGCATTTCCGTTGGCGGAAATGATGTCATTAGTGCTGTCAGCGGCATTCCTGATTTATATATATAAGAAGGTAATCAGTAAGGTGCCGGACGAGGTATAAGGTGAAAAATTGCGATTGACATTTATATATCTATCTGATATGCTAATTAAGCATGTTTCGTGAACACGATACGTGCTTTGCTGAAAGGTATGCGGATATGGCGGAATTGGCAGACGCGCTGGATTTAGGTTCCAGTGGGCGACCGTGCAGGTTCGACTCCTGTTATCCGCAGGAGTAAAAAGGAGCCGGAAATCATTGTAAATACAGTGTTTTCCGGCTTCTTTATTAGATTATGTAGTTTCCCTGATTGTCTATTTCATATATTTCTCGGTCATTTTATCAAAATCAGACTTATATTCTGCATCCTGCTTTATTCGATATATTTCATATTCCTTAAGAGCAAGTTTATCAGCTATTGCCCGAGAAATAATTCCAGAGTTATTCAAAATGTCATATTCATTAAAGTTAAGAAAAGCATCAAGCTTGTTGACCCAGTCTTTCATGGACATTAGTTTATTTCGCTTCGCTTGATTCTCTGCATAATCAAGGTACATATTAACGATATCATTCAGTCCTGTTATTTCTTCCTGATTCAGATAGTTTTTAGAAACTGTGATGTCGGATTTGAGTATTTTTCCATCGGGAGCATTTTTCCATGTGGTAAGTCCCATATGTTCCTTTGTGCTGTCAGCACGTTCATTAATTAATTCAGGAGCAGTATGTCCGGTAATGGCAAATAGAAGCTTATTCTGTACTGTTTGAAAGAATGTTTTGGTAATAGGACTATGCGAGTCATAATCGTAGCTACATTGTGCATATATATCTGTAATTTTTTGATAGAAGCGTCGCTCGCTTGCACGGATTTCTTTGATACGTTCTAATAATTCATCAAAGTAATCTTTTCCAAATGGTTTCCCGTTCTTCAACATATCATCGTTTAGAACAAAGCCTTTTATTATGAATTCTTTTAGGGTAGCAGTTGCCCATTGCCTAAAACGCGTTGCCTTCTTTGAATTTACACGATATCCGACAGCTATTATAGCATCTAAATTATAAAATATCGTTTGACGCTTTACTTCTCGTTCTCCTTCTTGCTGAACTATTTCCATTTTGGAAATAGTTGCATTGGGCTCCAATTCTCCTTCTTCAAAAATATTAGACAGATGCTTAGAAATTGCGGGGACATTAACGTCAAATAGTTCTGCCATAGCCTTTTGAGTGAGCCAAAAATTTTCGTTGTAATAATAAACGGATACAGTTACGTTCCTATTATCTGTCTGGTAAAGAATAATTTCTTTTTCCTCTAAGTTCGGAGAAGTTTTAGATAAAGATGGTTCAGGTATTGATGTATTCTGCTTTTCATCATAGGAAAAGAACATTGTAAAACCTCCATTCAAAATACGGTTATAGTAATTCTAATCTTTAGGGGAAGGAGATAAATCAGTATGCTCATGCGCGACCTTGATACTATATGTCGTATCCTCTGCAACCATGGAAGTAGGTGTATATTCATTAGAGTAAATGGTATGCATGCTGGCAGTAGATGTATTACTCGCAGAATGTTCATATTCTTTTTGTAGTACGATATCGACCATTTCTTTGCCATGTGAGTCCAAGGCACGGTATTTTTTTACTAAATGCTCCATTTCATCATACGTTAACTCAAATGGAAAAGTAGTTTCGTCTTGCCATAAATAATTGGCATCAATATCCAAAGCCTTTATTAATTTGGATATCGTGAGCATATTTGGTTCTCTGTTACCTTTTTCATATCCGGTATAGGTAGATTTGGCTACGCCAATGATATCGGCAAGCTGTTCCTGAGTATAATTTTTTGCCAATCTTGCTTCTTTTAATCTGTTGCAGAATCCCATTATATTACCTCCTGTGTAATTAAATAATAGCATCAAAATGAAAACTTTTCAATATAGAATTTGCAAAATGAAAACATTTTTGATTAATGTATAACTTGTTTTTTTCGCGCAAAAAATATATACTGTTGCTATATTATGGAAAAATAAGGAGAGCGTATGAGCAAAAAACTAGAAGAATTACAGGCATATTTAGAGAAAATGGACCAGTATCACCATGTGACGGAGCTGCTTTTTTGGGATATGGAAACAAATACACCAAAGCAGGGATTTGAGGGGCATGCGGATGCATTGACCTTCTTTTCGACGGAGCAGTTTAAACTGTCAACGGCACAGGAGCTGAGCGATATGCTCGATGTGCTTGCACAGCCGGAGGAGTATGACAGTCTGGATGAGAAGTGGAAATTTATCGTAACAAGGATGAAGCGCGATATTGATAAGAATAGGCGGATACCGGCTGATTTTTATGAGAGCTATATCAAGTTGCGTGCGGAATCTGAGAATGCATGGAAGGAAGCAAAAAATGCCGCAGATTACAGTATCTTTGCGCCGCATCTTGAGAAGATGATTACGATGACTGAGAAAATGGCTGAGTACACTGACCCGGGCAGGGAGACTTATGATGTTTTGCTTGACCAGTATGAGGAGGGCATGGATTCCGAGACAATGGACAGACTTTTCGAAGCGTTAAAAAAGGGACTGTTACCGCTTGTTCAGAAGATTCTGAAGGCTGAGCAGCCGGATAGCTCCCGGTTTGAAGGAAGTTATGTTGTGGAGTCGCAGAAAAAGGTGCAGGCACTTCTTCTTTCTTATATTGGATTTGACTGGGAAAAGGGAGCAGTTGGAGAGGCAGAGCATCCCTTTACGATGAACTTTTCATCTAAGGATGTCAGAGTAACCAATCATTATTATGAAAAAGATGCAATCAGCGCGATGTTTTCGGCAATACATGAGGGCGGGCATGCCATTTTTGAACAGCAGGTCAATCCGGACTTTGACGGAACGGTAGCGGGAAGCTGCAGCAATATGGGGATTCATGAGAGCCAGTCGCGCTTTTATGAAAACATATTGGGAAGAAATAAGAACTTCTGGATTCCGATATATGAGAAGCTTGGAGCGCTTCTGCCGCAGTTTCAGAAGATATCCTTGGACGAGTTTTACAGAGAAATCAATCATGTGCGCAACAGCTTTATCCGCGTGGATGCAGACGAGGTTACCTACTGCTTTCACATTATTATCCGTTATGAACTGGAAAAAGCCATTTTCCGCGACCGTGTACCGGTAGAAGAGCTGCCTGCCTTATGGAATAAGAAGATGCAGGAATATCTGCAGATTACACCGGAAAATGATGCGCAGGGTATTTTGCAGGACACACATTGGGCCGGTGGTTCCTTTGGCTATTTTCCTTCGTATCTGCTTGGAAGCATCTATGACGGTATGTATCTGGAAACAATCGAAGAAGAGCTGGGCAGTGTGGATGATATCTTAAAGGAAGGCAGAATAGAGGAAATTACAAAATGGCTTGGTGAGCATATTCATCAGTATGGTAATACACGCGCACCGAAAGAGGTAATAGAAAAGGTTTGTGGAAAAGAAGTGAGTGCAGAACCGCTGCTTCGACATTTTACAAAAAAATATACTGAAATTTATAAGCTCTAAATAAAATACACAGAGAAGATAAATATTGTGTCTGCGTAATATCGTAATTATGAAAGTACTGAATAATTACTGATATTTGCAGGTGTCGGAAAGGCTTGGACAATCAAATGATAAAAGATGAAAAACAAATGTCGGATACGTTTTTGAATTGCAGTTTTTTGGCATTATCCGGTGGCTTTCAGGATGCATATACTTATTTTGTAAGAGATGAGGTGTTTTCCAATGCACAGACGGGCAATGTGGTACTGATGAGCCAGCATATGATGGCGGGTGAATGGAGTCAGGGACTTCAGTATCTGTTTCCGATGATGGCGTTTACACTTGGTGTTTTCTGTGCGGAAAGAGTGCAGCATCGCTTTCTGTTTTCAAAAAAGCTTCACTGGAGACAAGGTATTTTACTGGCTGAAATGATAATCTTATTTGCAGTCGGCTTTATGCCGCAGACATGGAATTCTGTGGCAACCTCGCTGGTTTCCTTTGCCTGTGCCATGCAGGTTCAGGCATTCCGCAAGTTGAAAGGCTATGCCTATGCAAGTACGATGTGTATCGGTAATCTGCGAAGCGGTACGGCAGCTCTTTCGGAATACCTCAGAGACAGGAAAAAGGAACAAAAGCTTCAGGCAATGTACTACTTTGGCATTATAGGCGTTTTTGCAATCGGTGCCGGAGTTGGCGGGCTCCTCTCTAAGAAATTCGGTATCTATACGATATGGTGTTGTGTTATACTGTTATTAGTAAGCTTTCTGTTAATGGGGACACAGAACATGAATCGTAGAAGATACAGGGGGGACGCGCATGGGAAATATAGCAGATGAAACTCCCTTGCAAGGTGAATTGCAAGGGAGTTTGGACGTGGTCAGAATACTTTTCTGCTCATATAGGAGTTGTGGTATTCGGGATTCATGGTTACGTCTTCGCCAAACCAGTCAGGCGGGAGAAAAGCGTTCGCCATTTCTACATCCGGGAACTCAACCTCAGCCATGATAAGCGGAGCAAAGGGCGGTGCAAACACATCAAGCTCTATGACAAGCTCCGGTGTGGATAGCGGAATGTAATCGGACGAAAACTGTGGATTCTCAATAGGAATCACATACCGCTTTTTGGAAATAACGTTACCGTCCGCCTTTTCCAGTAAATGCAGATAGGAAGTGCGGTCCAGAGGAAGATTGTATTCTTCTCTTGCCATCATGCCGCTTCCCTTATAGGTCAGATAATAGGTGTCATCCTGCTGCCTGACTCTTACAACAGGTGAGGTATTCAGATAAGCCTGCTCAATTATATGGCAGGGATATGCTTCCAGATTATCGGGAAGCTTTTTTAATGTAAATTTGCGTTCTATTTCCATATATCATCGAGTCCTTTCTGTTAACATTATATCACTTCCAACTATCGAAAAAAAGATTTATATGATACACTATTACAAAGAGCCTGTGTGAGACGGCAAAGAACAGAAAGGAAGGATTGGCATATGAAAAAGGTTGCTGTGTTTTTTGGAAACGGATACGAGGAAATAGAGGCATTAACAGTGGTAGATTTGCTCCGCAGAGCAAATATTGAGGTGCAGTGCATTTCTATTGATAATGCAAAGCAGGTAATGGGCTCGCATAAAATAAATGTGGAAATGGATGCGGGTATAGACGAGGTTTGCTTTGACAGCTTTGATATGCTGGTTTGTCCGGGAGGCATGCCGGGAACGAAGAATCTTGAGGCGTGCGAAAAGCTGACAGAACAGATTAAGAGCTTCTATGAAAAGGGAAAACTGATTGGCGCTATTTGTGCGGCACCGTCTATCTTCGGACATATGGGACTGCTCAAGGGCAGAAAGGCTTGTATCTATCCGGGGATGGAGAGCGAGCTTGCCGGAGCAGAGGTTGTATTTGATGAGGTAGCACAGTCAGACCATGTAATCACCAGCCGTGGTATGGGAACAGCGATTGCATTTGGCTTAAAAATCATAGAAAACCTCATAGATAAAGAAACCGCAGATAACTTAGGAAGAGCAATTGTATATTTATAAGAAAAAAGGATTGCACCTTGCTCGGTATTTTGACAATACTGAGTATAGGTGCTATAATTATTTATTATACTGGAATAATTGCGAAAATAAACAGAAAATTCAATCTACTAAACTCAGGAATGAACCCGCAATATCCCCAATAAGCTAAGTCAGGTGTCGTTAAGCGATAAAGAAGGTATCCGTATGATTACCAATCAGGAATATGAACGTATTGCCGCATATATAAAGAAAAAAGCGGGAATTCATTTAGTAGAAAAAAAGATTTTAGTGCAAGGCCGTATGGATAGTTATCTGCAGAAAAACGGTTATCATTCTTATACGGAATTTATGGACGAGGTAGAAAAGTTTCCTGCCGGCGCACAGGCGGAGGTATTGTTGAATGCGCTTACCACCAATCATACCTATTTTTGGCGTGAGCACGAGCAGTTTTTGTATTTAAAGCAGGTAGTATTCCCAAAGCTTAAGGCAAGAGAGGAAGCCTCAAAGGACTGGCGTATCTGGTGCGCTGCCTCCTCTTCCGGAGAGGAGCCTTATACGCTGGCGATGCTGTGTCTTGATTTTCTGGGATTGGAGCAGTCGCAATGGGACACGAAGATACTGGCTACGGATATTGATACCAATATTCTGGAAAAAGCGGTACGCGGAGTTTACAGCAGGGATTCGGTGGAGCAGCTTCCGCATCAGTATGTGAGACGTTTTTTTAAACCGTTGAATGAGAATCAGTATCAGGTGCGTGAGGAGCTGAAGGAACAGGTGCTTTTTCGCAAGTTCAATCTGATGGAGCCTCTGCCCTTTAAGAAAAAGCTTCATGTGGTTTTTATAAGAAATGTCATGATTTATTTTGATGAAAAAACGAAACAAAGACTGTTGGAAAATATCTACGACAAGATGGAACCGGGCGGATATCTTTTTATCGGTTCTGCCGAATCCATCGGTCAGTGCTGTGGAAAGTTCAGATATATACAGCCTTCCATATATAGAAAGTAACGAGAGGTGCCATGAGAAAGTTAAAGGTATTATTGGTTACGGGCTCTTTGGGGATTAGTAATGCTCTGAAAAAAATATTGGAACGTAACAGGGGGCTTGTGCTTGCGGCAGAGGCAAATAATGCTTATATCGCAAGGGATAAAATCTTAGAATGCAGACCGGATGTCATGCTGCTGGACAATTCGTTACCAAGAATGTCAGGTATTACCTTTTTGGAGAGGCTGATGCCGCAATATCCGATTCCGGCTGTGGTGATTGCAAAGCAGGCGTTGGAGAAGGAAGCATATCAGGCGGGAGCCAGAGATGTGGTTGTGTTTGAAGATAACGGAACAGGTGATTATACTCCTCTTGTGAAGGCGGATATTCCGCACAGACTGCATCAGGCAGTATATCCGGGGATTGATAGAAAAAATTCCAATGTCTTTAGGAGAAACGGAAACTGGTCGAGAAATATCATTGCCATGGGTGCCTCAACAGGCGGAACGGAAGCGCTCTATCAGGTTATTAAAGGATTACATCATGACGTTCCGGGAATTGTTATGGTGCAGCATATGCCGGAAGGCTTTACCGAGATGTATGCGCAAAGGCTGAATAACGAATGTCATATTGAGGTAAGAGAGGCAAAAACAGGAGATATAGTAAGAAGCGGACTTGCTTTACTGGCGCCGGGGGATAAGCAGATGAGACTTGTAAAGGTACATGGTATGTATCAGGTCGAGTGTCGTCCGGGACCAAAGGTAAGCGGTCATTGTCCGTCGGTTGATGTTTTATTTGAATCGGTTGCCAAAACAGCCGGGAAGGATGCTATTGGTGTACTGATGACGGGAATGGGCAAGGATGGAGCTAAGGGATTGTTGGAAATGAAGAAACATGGTGCAGTCACGATAGGACAGGATGAAAAGACCTGCGTTGTATACGGAATGCCCAAGGAGGCCTTTGATATCGGAGCGGTCGATTATCAGGTTCCCTTAGGACAGATTGCACAGAAGCTTTATATAGTAGGAAAAAACGGAAAGGCAGGTAACGAGTTATGAGAATCTTAATTGCTGAGGATGATTTTGCAAGCAGAAAGGTAATTTTGAAGTTTTTATCCGAATACGGGGACGTAGACGTAACCGTGGACGGGATGGAAGCAGTAGATGCGTTTATGATGGCCTTGGAGGAGGAAAATCCATACGATTTAATCTGCCTGGATGTCATGATGCCGGTTATGGACGGGTATCAGGCATTAAACAGCATCCGTGAGCTGGAAAGAGAGCGCGGGATTGCAGAGGAAGATATGGTAAAGATTATCATGACAACTGCCCTGAATGAAGAAAAAAATGTAAGAAAGGCTTTTGAACTTGGCTGTACGGTGTATTGTGCAAAGCCGATTGACATGGAGAAGCTGAAGAGTACGCTGAAGAAGTTAAATCTCATTTAGTGCATGAATAACCGTTTGTGTAAAGCGTAGATTAGTGGAAAGGCATGGGAAGGTAAATGGAAGAAATGATGGAAGAACAGGCAGTAATGCCGGGTGAGGAAGAGCAGGAGGATATTCGTCAGGGAAAATATATGACCTTTCAGGTAGGGACGGATGTTTTTGGTATTGAATTGAAATATGTGAATGAGATTATACAGATGCAGCCTGTTGCACCGATTCCGGAGGTGGAGCATTATATCAAGGGCCTGATTAATCTTCGTGGTAAGATTGTGCCTGTGATTGATGTGGCGGACCGCTTCGGAAAGGACAGCTTTGAATATACCGACAGAACCTGTGTTATTGTTGTCGAGGTAAAAAATGTCGAGGTCGGACTGATTATTGAGAATATTGCAGAGGTGGTTTCCATCGAGGAGGAAGATATTCTGCCGCCGCCGGCAAGCAGACATAATGCAGTGCAAAATAAATTCATCAGCGGAATCGGTAAAATCGGAGAAGAGGTGAAGCTTCTTCTGGATCCGGTTAAGCTATTAAGTGATGATGCACTTGACTTTATGGACAGACAGGAAGAGGACGAAGAAGAATAGAGCCCCTTTTGGGAGGTAGCAAATGGCAAAAGGACAGGAAAAGATATACAGGTATATTCTGAACAATAGTCAGGAGCTGATTGTGGGTTTTGATGAATATGGGAATGTCAGATATGCGAATGAAAAGGCTTGTGAGCTTACCGGATACACCTCCGCTGAGTTAGAAAGCCTTTTTATCGGTGACCTGTATAAAGATATTTTTGAAATGGTGGATGACAGGGTCTGTCTGGTAGAGGGATATCGCAAGGATGAGCAGATAGAAACTGTTTTATACAGAAAAAACATGACCTGCTTTCCGGTTGGCGTGCATGTCCTGAAAATAAATATAGAAGGTGCGACGGCATTTTTCTGCATGGCAATTAATCTTACCAAGCATAAGATTAATGTTAAAAGACTCGAGGAAACAACAGAGCAGTTAAGAGAATCCATGAAGGAAAGGGATTCCTTTGTTGCCAATGTTACCCATGAGCTTAGGACACCGGTAAACGGTATCAAAGGACATGCGGAAATTCTCTTGGAGGAGGAAGAGGATAATCAGAGAAGAGATTATTTAAAAATGATTCTTGACTGTTGCAGTACCATGGAGGGAATCATTAATAATATTCTTGATTTTTCCAAGCTTGAGGCAGGAAAGTTCCAGATAGAGGAAAATCCGTTTTCCTTTAAGGAATTTATGAAAAAAACAGAGGAAATGTTCCGGGTACTGGCATTTCGAAAAGGTTTGCGTTTTGTCATGAATGTAGCACCGGATATTCCGGACAGACTGATTGGTGACGAGCTACGCCTGACACAGATACTGAATAATCTTGTTTCCAATGCAGTGAAGTTCACTGCGCAGGGATATGTCGGCATTGAGGTTATGAAAAACATGCAGGAGGACGACGTGATAGAGCTGTTCTTCATGGTAGTGGATACCGGAATCGGCCTTTCGCCGGAGGATAAGGACAAGCTGTTCAAAAGCTTTTCGCAGGCTGATGCATCCATAACAAGAAAGTACGGCGGTACGGGACTTGGACTTGTCATTACACAGCAGCTGGTAACGATGATGGGTGGTGACATTCATGCGGAAGGCGAGCGCGGGAAAGGCTCCAATTTTTCCTTTACCGTGCGCCTGAAGGTCGAAAGTGACCAGCCGACAGAGGAAAATACAACGGAAGCTTTAGACTGGACTCCCGGAAAGCTGGTTGAGAAAATCACCGGCGAGCAGGAGCTGATGTATGAATTTGGCAGTGAGATTAATGCCCGTGAAATCCGAAATTATTTTGAAAAGCTGAATCTCAGCATGGATATGGGAAACTGGCAAAAGGCTGAAAACTTTACGGATGTAATCAAGCAGCTTTTGCAGGGGGCTTCCAAGGAATTACAACGTGCCTGCTTCCGTCTGGGAATGGCTGTCAGAAAAGGCGATTATGAGAAAGCAAAAGAAGCAGAGAAAGTGACTGTGGAAATGCTTGATCAGGAGTGGAAGGAATTACAAAAAGAATAGTTTTCCGGTTTTGGAGGAAGATGATGGAATTTGAGAAGAAAAAAGACGTCAGAATTCTTGTTGTAGATGATGTAGAGGTCAATCTGCTTATTTTAGAGGAAATCATACAGAATATGGGATACGAGGCAATGACAGCCCAAAGCGTGAAGCAAGCATTAGAGATGATTCGTGAAAAGCAAACCCTGCCACAGGTAATCTTAAGTGATATTTCCATGCCTGAAATCGACGGCTTTGAGTTTTGTTCCATGCTGAAAAAAGACTCGCATACAAAGGATATTCCCGTTATTTTTATCTCGGCTATGGATTCTACTGAAGATTTAAGTCAGGGATTTGCGTTAGGAGCAGTGGATTATATTGCCAAGCCGTTTGAACGTACCGAGGTTGAAATGCGAATCAATACGCACTTAAAGCTCTATACATTGCAGCGCGATCTGGAAGAAAATAACAGGCGTCTGAGTCTTGTTGTAACAAGGCAGATGGAGAAGCTTCGTCTGGAACAGAAAAATATTATGCTTGCGCTTGCAAGACTGATAGAGAATAAGGAAAATGTTTCGGGAGATCATCATTATAATATTGCTTTTAACAGCAGGATTCTTGCGCAGGCAATGCAGATGTCTCCGGAATTCGAACAGCAGATTACGGAAACATTTATTGATACGATTGAGTCATCGGCTGCGCTGCATGATATTGGAAAAATAATGATTCCTGATTCGATTATGCTAAAGCAGGCAAGTCTTTCCGATAAAGAATATGATATTATGATAAAGCACGCAGAAATAGGTGCAAAAACACTGACGGATATTTATGATGGTATGGAGCACAATGAGTTTATCGATATGGCAATCGACATAGCACATTATCACCATGAGAACTGGGATGGCACAGGATATCCTGAGAACCTGAAGGGAACAGAGATTCCGTTGTCTGCAAGAATCGTAAGAGTGGTGGATGTGTTTGACTCCATGCTTGAAGGTCGTGCATACAGAACCTCCATTCCGATTGAAGTGGTTTTGAAGCATATAGAAGATGGTGCGGGAAAAGAGTTTGATCCGGATATTGTAAAAATTTTTATGAAAATCTTCCGGAATCTGCGATACACAGGTGACGGGCACAAGTAAAAATCTACCAGTCATAAATCAGATAACTCCGTAAATACTAGGATTAAGATAAGCGACACAAAAGCTTATCTTTAGAAATAGATTACTGGAAATAAAAATTATGGAGGTATAAGATTATGTCAGCACAGAGCAGATCAAACAGAGTAGAAGTTCCTGAGGCAAAAGCGGCAATGGATCGCTTTAAGACAGAGGTAGCTTCTGAGTTAGGTGTTAACTTAAAGGAAGGTTACAACGGAGATTTAACATCTCGTGAAGCCGGTTCTATCGGTGGAGAGATGGTAAGAAGAATGGTTAAGAGCTACGAAGAATCTCTTCGTTAATTAAGCCAAAAAGGGGAGCCTTTGACAGGCTCCTCTTTTTGCGTTGTGTGCCAATTCATGTCCTTGACAAGACAAAGAGGTATTACTATAATGGGGAACGAGCCCGGGAAGGCGGGAAAAGCCTGTACTGACCGGAATCAAAAAGAAAAACTGAGTACAAAGATTCGTTCTGCGTAGAAAGGAAAGAAAATGAAACAAAAACAAACAAAAAAAAGAAAAACAATGGCGGCAAGACTGCTTGCATTAGGAGCAGGTCTTGTTTTGACAGGCGCACTACTGAGCGGGTGCAAAGCTGCTGAGGAAAAGACAACCATACGTGTTGGCGGCATGAAGGGACCGACCACGATGGGGTTATTGTCCTTGCAGGAAAAAGCAGCGAAAAATGAGGCAAAGGAAGAATATGAGTTCACGATGGTAACAGCTGCCGATGAGCTGCTTCCGCTGCTGATGAAGGGTGAGCTTGATATTGCCTTAATACCTGCTAATGTGGCTGGTGTTTTATATAACAGGACAAATGCGGAAATCAGTGTCATTGATATTAATACACTCGGTGTATTATACATGGTATCCGGAGATGCTTCGATTGATGAGATTGCAGATTTAAAGGGAAAAACCATCTATCTTACCGGTAAGGGAACTACGCCGGATTATGTCTTGAACTATCTTTTAACGGAAAATGGCTTTGCGCAGGGAGATTGTGCCCTGGAATATAAATCAGAGGCAACGGAGGTTGCAGCAGTTCTTGCCGAGAATCCGGATGCAATCGGACTGCTTCCGCAGCCGTTTGTTACCTCTGCATGTATACAGAATGAGGCCTTGCTGGTTGTACTTGATATGACCGAGCAGTGGGCAGCAGTACAGGGAGAGGACCCAAGCAGCCTTGTGACCGGCGTTACGGTTGTCAGAAACGAGTTCCTTAAGGCAAATGAAAAGGCGGTAAAAAGCTTCCTTGCAGAGCATAAGGAAAGTGCACAGGCTATCAATGATGATCCGGCACACGGAGCAACGCTTGCAGTAGAGGCGGGAATCGTTGCTAAGGAGCCGATTGCCAGACAGGCAATTCCCGAGTGTAATATTACCTATATTGACGGAGAAGAAATGAAGCAGGCGCTTTCCGGCTATCTGCAGGTGCTGTATGAACAGGATGCGGATTCCATAGGCGGCATTCTTCCTGCGGATAGTTTCTATTATATTCCATGATGAAGAGAAAACTATTGATACTGGCCGGGTGGCTTCTTGTCTGGCAGCTTGTCAGTGTATGGGTTGGAAATAACATATTAATGGTAGGGCCTCTGGAAACGCTGGAGGCTCTTCTGGACAATTGCGTAACGGCAGTATTCTGGAAAACAATAGGCTGTTCTTTGCTGCGCATTGCGTCAGGATTTTTTGTGGGAGCGTTGGCAGGGCTTTTGCTTGCGGTGCTCAGTGCCCGTTTCCAGCTTTTTGAGGAGATTTTTTCACCGCTGCTTTCCCTTATGAAGGCAATTCCTGTTGCATCCTTTGTTGTTTTATTCTTAATCTGGTGGCGTTCTAATGTACTGGCGATTGCAATCAGCTTCTTTATTGTTTTACCGCAGATATACATCGGTACGCTGGAGGGCATTCGCAGTACCGACAGGACGCTGTTGGAAATGGCAAAGGTATTTCATATGTCCGGGAAAAACAGATTTTTTTACATTTACAGACCGGCATTGAAGCCTTTTCTGGATAGCAGTATCCGTATAACGGCAGGGCTTAGCTGGAAGTCGGGCGTTGCGGCAGAGGTAATCGGAACGCCGGCTTTCTCCGTGGGCGAACGTCTGTATATGTCAAAGATTTATCTGGATACGGCAGGCGTATTTGCATGGACCGTTGTGATTATTCTTGCAAGTATTCTGTTTGAAAAGCTGATACTGGCAATGTGGAACGCCTTTGCAAGCCGGGAGCCGTCCTGCAGTGCCCCAGGAAAAAGGAAAATGGCAGAGGAGCCTAAGCGCGTGCTGTTTGTGGAAAAGCTGTCAAAGGCTTACGGAGACAGGCAGGTGCTTGATGCGGTGAGTGCTTCGTATGCGGCAGGGAATACCTATTATTTCCGTACACCTTCGGGAAGTGGTAAGACTACATATTTCAGACTTCTTGCAGGACTTGAGACGGCAGATGCAGGCATGGTCAGCCATTCAGCGCGGATTTCCATGGTTTTTCAGGAGGACAGACTTTGTGAGGATTACAGTGCCCTGAAAAATGTGGAGCTTGTGGTGGGCAGCAGGGAAGTGGCAAGGGCACATCTGTTACAGCTGTTGGAGGCGCAGGATATAGAGAAACCGTGCAGGGAATTGAGCGGCGGTATGAAACGACGGGTTGCCATTGCAAGAGCGTATGCGGCGGATTCTGACCTTCTTCTTTTGGATGAGCCGTTTACGGGACTTGACAGTGCAACGAGAGAAAAGGTGCAGACCTATATGGAAAAGGAACAAAAGGGAAGGGCAGTGTTGATTGCCACGCATATATTATGAGGAAGAAAGGCAGTGGGAAGGATGGAGTCAAGAGTTGCTTTAATCGGAATTATTGTGGAAAATACGGATTCTGTTTCGAAGCTGAACGGACTGTTGCATGAATACGGAAGCTATATCATAGGCAGAATGGGCGTTCCGCACAGAGAAAGACATATGAATATTATCAGCATTGTGATGGATGCGCCTCAGGAGGTAATCAGTGCCTTATCAGGCAAAATAGGCATGCTTTCCGGGGTAAACAGCAAGGTAATCTACCCGAAAAGCTCTCTGAATTAGAAAAAATGTATAAACAGTAGGGTTTATTAGAAGAAATGCTTTATTTTTAAAAAGCGTTATGCTATAATTTTACAATGACTGTGAGTATGGGCAGGGATAAGAAATGCCTGTTTTATATAACAAGTATTGGCGTCACAGAAATACGTAGAGGATTCTCAAGGAGGAAATGAGACAATGAGTTTACAGGTAGAAAAGTTAGAAGGAAACATGGCGAAGCTTACAATAGAAGCATCAGCAGAAGATTTTGAGAAGGCAATGGAAACAGCTTACCAGAAGAATAAGAGCAAGTTAAGCATTCCAGGATTCCGTAAGGGTAAGGCTCCTCGTAAGATGATCGAGCAGATGTATGGTAAGGAAGTATTCTATGAAGATGCTGCAAATGCATTAATTCCTTCTGCATATGCTAAGGCTGTTGATGAGTGTGAGGAAGAAATCGTTTCTCAGCCAATCATCGATGTTGTACAGGCAGAAGCTGGCAAGCCATTTATCTTTACTGCAGAAGTAGCTCTTAAGCCGGAAGTTACACTTGGAACATACAAGGGTGTAGAAGTACAGGCAGCA
The DNA here is from genome assembly GCA_964387365.1 of uncultured Roseburia sp. Classification (GTDB taxonomy): domain Bacteria; phylum Bacillota; class Clostridia; order Lachnospirales; family Lachnospiraceae; genus COE1. Next base: position 20,779 of record CAYLWP010000025.1, read on the forward strand.
GATGTTACTGTAACAGATGAAGATGTTGATGCTGCAATCGAAAGAGAAAGAGAAAACAATGCAAGAACAATCACAGTAGAAGACAGAGCAGTAGAAGACGGTGATATGATCGTTCTTGATTTCGAAGGATTCGTTGACGGTGTTGCATTTGAAGGCGGCAAGGGCGAGAACTATCCTTTAACAATTGGTTCTAAGACATTTATTCCTGGATTCGAAGATCAGCTTGTAGGAGCTGAATTAAATAAGGAAGTTGATGTAAACGTAACATTCCCAGAGGATTATCAGGCAGCTGACCTTGCAGGAAAGGCAGCAGTATTTAAGTGTACTGTTAAGGAAATCAAGGAGAAGCAGCTTCCTGAGTTAGATGACGAGTTCGCAAGCGAAGTATCTGAGTTCGAGACACTTGCTGAGTACAAGGAAGATGTTAAGAAGAATCTTGCTGAGAAGAAGGAAGCAGATGCAAAGAACCAGAAGGAAGAAAAGGTAATCGAAGCAATTATCGCTGATGCTAAGATGGATATTCCTGAAGCTATGGTAGCAACACAGCAGAGACAGATTGCAGAAGATTTTGCACAGAGACTTCAGATGCAGGGACTTTCCATTGACCAGTACTTCCAGTTCACAGGTCTTACAAGAGAAACCTTCTTAGAGCAGGCTAAGCCACAGGCAGAGAACAGAATTAAGACAAGACTTGTATTAGAGGCAGTTGCAGCAGCTGAGAAGATGGAAGTATCAGAGGAAGAATACAAGGATGAGCTTAAGGCAATGGCAGAAGCTTACCAGATGGAAGTAGAGAAAATCGAAGAAATGATCGGCGCTTACGAAGAAAAATCTATAAAGTCTGACATTTTAGTTAGAAAAGCTGTTAATTTTGTAGTTGCAGAAGCAAAAGAAAAGAAATAAAATATATATATGACAATAAAATAAAAAACTGGAGGTAAGTTGTATGAGTTTAGTGCCTTATGTCATTGAACAAACGAGTAGAGGCGAACGTTCTTATGATATCTACTCAAGATTATTAAAAGAACGTATTATATTCCTTGGTGAAGAAGTAAACGAAACAACAGCAAGCCTTGTTGTTGCGCAGCTTTTATTCCTTGAAGCAGAAGAGCCGGATAAGGATATCCAGTTATATATCAATAGTCCGGGCGGCTCAGTAACAGCCGGTATGGCAATTTATGATACCATGCGTTATATCAAGTGTGATGTATCTACTATCTGTATCGGTATGGCTGCAAGTATGGGAGCATTCCTGTTAGCAGGCGGTACCAAGGGTAAGAGATATGCTCTTCCGAATGCGGAGATTATGATTCATCAGCCGCTTGGTGGTGCGCAGGGACAGGCAACTGAGATTGAGATTGCTGCAAAGCATATCTTAAAGACTAAGGAAAAGCTCAACCGTATGTTAGCTGAGAACTGCGGTCAGCCATATGACGTTGTGGCAGCTGACACAGAACGTGATAACTGGAAGTCGGCACAGGAAGCAATGGAATATGGTCTTATTGATCAGGTTATTGCGTATAAGTCAGATGTAACCGAAAAATAGTAATTACCAATAAATCGTAAAAAGGGAGAAATGGAATGGCTGGAAAAGGCACTGATGGAAAGGTAAGATGCTCTTTCTGTAATAAAACACAGGATCAGGTCAGAAAGCTGATTGCAGGTCCCGCAGGTGTATATATCTGTG
>CAYLWP010000026.1:0-22323 GCA_964387365.1 uncultured Roseburia sp.
TCTCAAAAGGTTTAAACTGCATTTAGAAACACCTTCATATAAATTAGATATTTTAAAAAAAATAATTTATTTCTCTTTATCCTTACATATAATGGCAAAAAATCTTGTTCAATCAAAATATCTTTTATATCTTCTACTGCTTTAAATGCAGCATTAAAATTTTTCTGATTGTTATCAACCATAATATATTTACTCATTTTCGATTTCACCTTTTCATATTTCGTATTTTCTTTATCAATACGCCTATCCCTTCTGTTTTCAAAACATTGATTCCATTATAAATTCTCCACAGCCAAACATTCTTTTTTCTTATCCGTGCTTGACGTTCCATCTTTTTTTTCTCTTTTTCGCTCCACCATGAAGCATCATAATGATGAATAGAATATGTATTTTGTGTAATATTACATTCTCCTGTCAAAAGATTTTTAGGACAAAAATATTCTGTCGGAAAGACTGTTATATTACCAACCTTACTAATTTTCCTATTATTTATTAATCCTTTTTTTTCTAAATACTCCGTTGTATATCTTGGACTCGGTTTCAAATTCAATGTTCCATCCTCATTAATAAAAAAAATCTTTTCATATTCTTGCATCATTTCATACAGCTCTATAGTTCCCTTACGAGCTCCAAACCCCAAACCAAGAGCAACATAATTATTCTCAAGTCCCACAAAACACTCAAGCTCTAACAATTCATCCAAAGAATTAATCAGTTCAACATCCGTATCCAAATATATTCCACCATAAGTATACACAATGTCTAACCTTGCATAATCAGGCACAAATCCCCATTTTTTTTGTTCATATGCTTCCTTCATATACTTATTCTTTTTATAATCATAATTACTTTCATTCCACTGTATTATTTCATAATCAGGACAATACTTTCTCCAGCTTTCAATGCACTTTTTAACAGAATCCGGTAACTCACTTCCACCAAACCAACAATAATGTATTTTTTTTGGTATCTTCAACTCATTCATACTCTAATTTTCCATCTTTCCCATAGTTTTAACCCAATACGCATAAATATAGTTTCCTCAAAATTGAATACATTTTACTTCTAATTAAAAAAACTATTATTTTTTTTCGTATCGTTATGTTTTCATTTCTTATTATTTGCTCCAAATTATCAAATAATTCCTTCATTATTTCTTCGTATTGTCTTGTTCGATGACACAACTTGTCCTCTTCCGCTTTTTCTGCCATACTAATTAATGCATTAAGGTAAAACACATATGCAAATGGTTCCAATTCCTTACAATACTTTTTTATTTCCTCATATACCTCTTTTGACATCTTAACATTCAGCATATGATTATCACCAAATTTAGTTCTCGTAATAGAACCTACTCTTTTTTCAATATAAAATCCACATTCTCCTATACTAACAACCTTTTTAGTCTTTAAAAATATTTTATATGTAACAGGAACAACTTCATATGCACAATTCCAATATCTGATATTGTGAAATAAAGCACTTTTATATAATTTGCACCACGCATTCGCATCCATTCCATCATTACAAAACATTTTTGCTGTTGCTTCTTTAGACTCATAAACCTCTACTTTTCCATTGCAATAATAAGCCTTTTTCCCACTTTTATATCCACAACACGCTATATCTGCTTGATGATTTGTAATAGCAGTATATAATTGATTAATGATTCCCGGATATATATAATCGTCACTGTCGAGGAACAGAACATATTTACCCTCCATTACGTCAATTGCTGTATTTCTAGCTTCACCCAAGCCTTGATTTTTTTTATGTATAACCTTTATACGACAATCTTGCTCTGCTATTTTATCACATATCTGACCTGAACAATCAGTACTCCCATCATCTATTAAAATAACTTCCATATGAATATAATCCTGTTTTAATACGGATAACACACATCTCTCTAAATAAGCTTCCACATTATATACAGGAATTACTACACTTATTAACTTTTCCTCCATATTTTTCACCTATCACTCAGTTAATGCTAAATATTCTTTTTCTAATTTTGTTTTTAATTTTTCATTTGATGTATATAAATATTCCCATTCGTCTAACGCAAAACCATACTTTAATTCCACAGAATTATCTTTTAACAAATTTGGATTATCTGAAAACACGATTGCATTTTCTACATCAATATTATTAAGTTGTTCCGTTGTCATTAAATACATCATATCTATATCAAATAAAGCAAATCTCAATCTGCCCGAATAAGTACCTTGCATAAAATAAATAGGTATCTCTATTTCTTCTTTATACCGTTTCATGTACTCCAATGTGCTATCTACCATTTTGAAATTATTATTACTTATTTGTATGTTAAACTGATTTTCCGAATAGGAAAACATCGAAGACACAAGAATAAATATGATCGCCAATATATTAATTCTGTTTTTTAGAATTAACCATAAATATAATATAATTAATCCAAACATAACTAAAAAAAAGAATTGAAAATACTCCTCCGTACTTTGTCCATTATAAAAATAATAATGCAACCAGCCCACCTCGCTTATATCCTGAGAACCAGTTTTGGCATGTTTCAAATTAGGAATCATATAATTCATTACTGTTATCCCTGAAATAATTATCAACAATATACTTGACATCAATGTGTTCTTATTTACGTTTCCACTATAAATCTCGTACATACCCACTATCACAAGGATGCCTACAAAAGGACGACAATATCTAATAAATGTTAACCATTTTAATTCTTGTATATTCGTAACACCATTAATAGCTATAAGGGCATTCATTCCAAAAAAACTAACCACACAAGCTACTATAAGTATAAATAGTTTCTTGTTCTTAGCTTCGTTATTTTTTATAATTCTATACAATTCCCTAAATAAAATTACTAAAAATAACCAAAGCAGCCCTCCCGAAATCAATACCATCGAAGTAACCAACGAGAAAAAATTTCCAACAAAAATCCGCCAATTATCTAAATTCAAAAATATTTTCAAATAAGCAGAAATATACGATAATCTTGTCAATGCATCATTACCATCAACTACTCTCCCTGCTATGCTGGTATGATATAACTCCTGTTGAACATAATTTACCCAGCAATATACCCCCATAAATGACACCGCGAAAGTCAATATAAAAAACAAATAATCTACTAACTTTTCTTTATATAAAAGATGATAGCTCAAAGCTAATATAAAAAATGTTACAACAGATATCAAAAATCTTGTGTGAATTGCATAACTATATGCTAGCGTTAACGCGCAGAACACCGATATAACACGTTTCTTCCACTTACAAAAAACTACATTTTGTAACTCCAATAGCTGAAAAACCATTAATAAAAAGCTCATCGTAAACGGTACTTCTGACATATAATACAATCCATTTTGCGGAGCTAATGTCCCCATACTATACATTAATGCAATAATACTTGCTTGAATTTCACTCATTTTTAAATGTCTCTTACCAATGAAATACACTATTACAAGTAAAACAATTTGCAAAATAACAATATAAGCCAATAACAATCTATAGATATGAACCGGATCACTACTTATTCTAAAAAACAATGCTGAAACTATCGAAAATCCTATATTATAATACGGTGTCATATCTCCTGTATAAGGATTCCAATTATATCCTGCAAAATAAGCCGCATCTGCTATATATCCGAAATCATCTGATTGAACATAAAACAAAAATTCCGGAATTTGTACAAAATTAAATATTCCAAAAATAAGAATGGAAAATAACAATGAAAATTTTCCCATATTAACTTTCTCAAAAATTTTCATTATTTCTCACTCCTACTTTCTATTTCCCACAATGCTCTACATGTTTCAATCTGCCTGTCTAAACAATAAGACTTTAAAAACAAACTTCTTACCTCTTCTCTATATTGATAATCATTTCCACTAAAAATCCTCTTAATCGTAGCAACAAATTCATTTTTATCATTACATCGAAAAATACCTTTTACATTCTCCACATCATATCCTTCCAACGCCTCATCTGAAGCCAGTATGGTCTTTCCATACATCATTGCCTCCGCAGTCTTTATCTTCATCCCATCTCCATAAAAAATAGGCATAACCATAATATTATCTGCATAATAATACTCTTCCAATGACTCCACTGTTCCTATTATAGTTACGTTTTCACGTTCTAGCTCACTCTTTTTTAACTCAAAGTTTTTACCAATAATTTGCAAATTATATTCCGGAAGTTCTGGCATTACATTATCTACAAACCACTTTATCCCATCAAAATTAGGTGGAAACATTGTTCCAATAAAAATAATTTGTTTCGATTTTATATCATGATTGTTTTTATACTTTGATATGTCAAAGCAATCACTAAACGTCATCGGTAATATCAAATCACCTTTTCTCCCATAATATTCTTCTAGCAAATCCGAATCTCTATGAGTTAATGTAATAATATAATCTGTATATTCAAATGTTTCTTTTTCACTTTTTGCTATTTTGAGAAATGGTAAATAAAACAATTTACTCTGATGCTTCACTTTATTTTCAAAATAATTTTTTTCAATATTATGCACAAATACCCATATTCTACAATGCAAATTTCTTTTCTTGATTTTTTTAATAATCGAACCGTACATTGAGCGTTCAAAAACTACAATATCTATCGCATGTTCTTCTATTAAATCTACAATCTTATTTTCATTTACAGCACTTGTAAACAAATTACCTCCTAATATATTAACAGTTCTATCAATGATTGTTTTATATGAAAGCATTCGAATAATATGTTCTTCACAATCAAAATATTTGTTTGTCAGCATACATAAATATACGTTTTCTTTTCCAAATACCTGCTGAAATAATTCATAATTTCTATAACTACACTTTTTACCACCATCGTTTCTTTCTTGAATTATTTCCTGACCACAAACAATTAATATTCTTTGTTCCATACTAAAAGTGCCTCTAATCTTTCTCTCCAATATATATTCTAAAGTTCAAGTAGCTCCTCTATCGTCTCTCTCATTCTATCCCAACTGAACCGCTCTGCTTCTTTCCTTACTCCTTCTATGAATTCCTTTTCCCTATCCCCTTCATAGAAATCAATTATCGTCTCAGCCAGTTTCTTAGGATTCCTCTCTTCAACTACATACCCTGTCTTTCCATCGGTAACCACATCCGGTAATCCGCCAACATTTGTTACAACCACCGGCTTCTCAAAGCCATACGCAATCTGAACAATTCCGCTCTGTGTCGCTGATTCGTATGGAAGTACCACCAAATCACATCCGGCAAAGTACTTTTCCACTTCGTTATCCGGTGTATAACTATCAATAACCTCAACACAATCCTCAATATAATTATCCTGTATCAGCTTCATGTATTCATCTTTATCATCACCGAACGAACCTACAACCATGAGTTTTATATTGTCAATCTTTGTCTTCACTTCCGGCATTGCATTTAATAAATGCTTTAAGCCCTTATACTCTCTTACAAAGCCAAAGAATAACAGTAGTTTTTCATCCATGCTTTTATTCAGTTCTATTCTCGCCTGTTCCTTTGAGATGTCTCTCATTTTAAATGCATTATAGGTTGGGTGCGGATTCTGCCTGTAATTTGCATTAGGCTTAATAGTCAACAAATCCTCTCCATCGCTCTTAGAGTGTACAATATAGGAATCACCTTTTTTCAAAACCATTTTCGTTAGAAAACGATCCATCAGAAATCTTTCATGCGGGAAAACATTATGACAGATAAACATCTTTTGAATCTTTTTCCCTAATGCGCTTTCCAATATCCAATAGCAAGGTGCAAAATAAGGATGCCACCACTGCATAATTACCAAATCGGGCTTCATTTTCTTTATCTTATTTGCTACACCGATAATATTAAATGGATTAGCTGTATGTATCAGAAATTGTGTATTGTCAATCTTGAACATATCATTGCTGTAATCCTTTTGCTCGTTCTTGAATAGAACCTTTGGATATTGCATTTTGTAGGAAATCATTTCTACATCGTACTTCTTCGCCAGTGTCTGATACATCAGGCTTGTATAATGCGCGATTCCTCCCTTATATGGATATACCGGTCCAATCAATACTATTTTCTTCATCTGTCACTATCTCCTGCGTAATATAAAAATCCCAATGCAAAGTACCTCGCACCTTTCGGTGACAATTCCATACTTTACATTGGGATTCTTAGTTCTATTCTTTTTTACTTTTCTGCCGACTTAGATCTCGCCAATATACTCCATAGCATATTGACAAAGCTTCTCACTCATACGGATTCCTTTTTCATGAAAGACCTTGAAACATTCTTTGATTTCTTCTGCTGTAATCATTTTTTCGTCATAAGCCTGTAGTAATATACCCACCGTTCCAACATGTTTCAAGTCTAACTGTTTTGCTACTTTCCTACCTTTACGCTCATCAATCACCATCATATCCGCCTGAAGTTCTTCATACAAAACAATCGCTTCACTTTCACCGGCATCAAGACCTGTAGCATTTCTCAATATTTTTACACTTTCTTGATTTTTAACTTCCTCACATACTAAAAAGGAACAATTTTTAATGCAAACCGCTTCTTCCTCATAAGCAACATTCTCTGTTAACTCACGATACACAGCCTTGGGCTGTACAACTTTTTCAAATAAGCTTTCTAATAAATGCAGTTGATTGATTTTTACAAGCGAGATAATAGGCGTTGTATCTGAAATAACTAGCATACGGTTACACCTCTTAATTCCTTCATCATCGCAAGCTCTTCTTCCAGTTCTTCCGGTGTCTCATCAAAATAAGGTAAGCCTAAGCTTCCATACAATTGAATTAACTCTAGCTTACTCATTCCCAAAAGCTCTGCCGCTTTTCCATGAGATATTGTTCCATTTTTTACATATGGGTAAACAATCATAGCATTACGCATTCTCTCGGAATTGATATCATTCAGTCCCATATACTCCACCAAAGTCTCCGGAACATTGATTTCTATTCGTTTCATTGTCATATAATCACTCCTTTACAGATATGTATCTGTACTATTATTATACGCAAATCATAAAACAATATCAACTTAATTTACTGTCCTAATGTAAAGTATGAAATTGTCAAGGTGCCCCTGCTTTCTCCTACACTTCCGCTCCTACCGCTTCATTTCCCTCATCTTCCGCCACTGTTTCCACCACATGATACGTTCTGACAGCTTCCTTCTCCATCTTCTGCTGCAGGTAGAGTGCGTCATATTCCGAACGTCTTACATGGTACTGGGTGTCCTGAAGCAGTCTTCTGTTTGCAGAGATTACGTCTGCTACCAGACCGATGGTGAAGGTCAGGAAGCCGATAATCAGCAACATACAAGCCAGAATCAGTGACTGTACGTGTCCTGCAGATGTTCCCTTAAATACAAAATAGAAATATCGAAGTATGTACGCTATTCCTACCGTTGCTGTCGGAATCATCATAAAGGTAAAGAACTTCAACGGCTTGTACATCATATACGCACGCAGAATAGTTACCATGGATTTCTTTACATAGCCCCAGATGCTTTTGAATAATCGTGAAGGGCGAAGCTCTTCGTTGGTTCGGATTGGTACGCTGGTGATTGCAAGCTTTTCCCGTCCTGCCTGTACGATGGTTTCCAGCGTATAGGTGTAATCGTTGACTACATTGATTCGCATGGCTGCCTCGCGGCTGATTGCGCGGAAGCCGCTTGGTGCATCCGGAATATCGGTTGCTGAGGCTTTTCTGACTGCCCAGCTGCCAAGATGCTGGAGCTTTTTCTTGATAAAGGAAAAGTGCTCTGTCTCATCGATTGGTCTTGCGCCAATAACATAGTCTGCCTTTCCGTCCAAGATTGGCTGGATGAGCTTCTGGATATCCTCCGCGCAGTACTGGTTATCCGCGTCGGTATTGACAATGATATCCGCACCCTGTCTGAGACATTCGTCGATACCTGCCATAAAGCCCTTTGCCAGTCCTTTGTTCTGTGTAAAGTTTACGACATGATGTACGCCCCAGTTTTTGGCCACCTCTACGGTATTGTCCTTACTACCGTCATTGATAATCAGGTATTCTATGGTTTCAATCCCCTCTAACTTCTTTGGTAAATCATTTAATGCGACCTCCAAGGTCTCTGACTCGTTATAACACGGAATCTGAATAATCAACTTCATATGTTTTTTCCCCTCTCTCTTTTTTCTCAAAGGTACCGTTATCCCGCAGATACGCTACAATAAATACCATATATACCGGCAGGGTTACGATGCTTTGTGTTAAAAACAGCCCCTGTATGACAAACATCCTCGTTACCACGCGAAATATTTTCTGATGTCTTGACAGCTTTGTTCTTTTTCGCATAACCAAACTGCGAAGAATTGTGTAATATAAAAACAGTGTGAATGCCACACCAAGCATTCCATAACGCTGCGCTACCGTTTCAAAGCTTCCTGTCTGAGCTACAATACCTGCTTTCCCCTGCTCAACCAGTTTTCCAAGTACTTCCGGCAGGATTGCAGTACTTCCCCTGACAACCGCCAATCCAAACACCGCCAGAAGTATCCCTGCAACCAGCAAGGTTTTCTGAAAGAATTCCCTAAGCTCCGGCAACAGCTTCCTGTCATCATCCTCCTCCGTCGTATACTTGTCCCAATAGTGGAAGAAAAACACGCCGAATACCGCAAGCAGCAGCTCCATATATACGCTCAGTTCCAGGTCATAGGTAAGCTCTGCCTTAATCAGTCCGGTATATCCGGTTATCAGTGACATATTGCAGTATAGAAATGTATAGGCAAAAAACAGCTGCATATCATGCTTAATCAGGCGTTTTGCCGGTTTGTATTCCAATGGCAGAACCAAAAACAGCAGTCCCACAATCCCTGTTGCAATCAGATTATTCTGCAAAAACAGGAGGAAGAAGCCTATGAAAGCATTTATGCCATACCAGACCTGCTTTCCCTCATAGATGCAATATCCGATTACGTTAATCGTGATGGCAAGCACCAGCCATGACAGGATTGTATCTTCCTTCCATAACAGGGCTACCGGAAAGACAAACTCTGTATCCACCAGATAATGCCACAATAGGGAAAGACTGATTACTGCGTTTGCTATGCTGAATATCAGGATTGCATCCTTGCTGACAGCTTCCTCGCGTATCCGAAGAAAATAATAAACAAGGCTTAAGGTCAGCACCGTTACTACTCCGTTTATTTCCAATGGTTCGGCTATCAGCTTGCAGATAAGTACAATCAGTCCACATGCGCCCGCCATGCAAACCGCAATATCCACAGGAACACGGCTGAAGCTTATTTTGGGCTTCTTAATGGTGTGTATGTATATCACTATGAGTGTCACCAGTAACAGAAATGCTGTTTTCAATTCCAACCCAAGCACATCAACATCAACAAGAATCAGATTAAATATTACAAGTATGCTAATCAGATAAATATCCTCTAACGTTTTCTTCATATCAGGACTGTTCACTCTCATTTTCTAATTTGTTCTTTTTCAGTGCGGAAGCAATGCCTACACCGAATATGGCAACGACCAATACGACGATGATTGTTCCCCAGATTCTTGCCTGCTTCATTTCACTTTCCCGTGCTATGACTTCATCGAAAATAAGACATACGGTATCCTTTACCTCATCAAATTCCTTATCCAGAGCTTCCTTATCTCCCACTGTCTTGAGCGCTGAGACTTTGACATAGCCTTCCTGCCCCTGTCCTGATACCTTGCACCAGCCGTCCTTTTCAGCCTCTAAAACAATCACTGTCGTTCCGCCAGCTACGCGATACACTTCTGCCGCTGTGCTCTCCGCTTTCTCCAACAGGGCTGTTTCTTCTATCGTTTCCAGCACCATATTCTCCTCTACCTGTTCAAGGTCTGCCGCGCATACTGTCATACTTAGCAACAGCGTCATCGCCATACACAGCAGCACTTTGCTTATCCATTTCTTCACTTTCTTTTCCCCCTCTATTGCAACTTAATCGTTATAAAACAAAATAAAATGTCCGTTTATCATGGAATACTCATATTTTTCTTCCAACTCCGGAGCCGCTTCATACTGATAGTCAGTTACTAGAATATCCTCAACACCTGTTTCTTCCCAAAGTCTGCTCTCGTCCTTTATGACTTTTATGTCTGCATCACGCATCATAAACTGCAGTATACTAATCATGGCGTATTCACCGTCATGCAGATAATATATCTCTCTTTCCTTATCCTGCCTTAGTCTCTCGATTCGCTCTACAATCTTGGTGTCACGATAGGCTCCCAGTGCCGAGTCGTCGATATAGATATTTCCTGCCCTTACTGCAAGCACAAGCTCTAAGGCAAGAATGAAAACCATTAGAATTTCCAGATGCTTATGCCCGTTTACCCACCGGAGTATGGTGGTTACCAGTACGGTTAATACAGCACCCAGTAAAAATGTCTTCCAGTAAAACGAAATCGGATCAAAGCTTTCTGCCTCATACAGATATCCCATGCCAACCATCATATAGCCGTGCAGGTTGGTCTGCCCGTAGGTCTGAAGGTTCCCGGTAACAAGCGCTGTCATGACCGTTTCGAGAAACAGCATGGCAACCAGCTCAAGGTATACTTTTTTTCTGTTTTCTAATCCCTTTAGTCCCAAAATCATAAGCACCGGAAGCACATATTCATGGTATCTTCCGTATGTCAGCGCGTCCACGCGCCCCGGTCCGACGGTATAGATAGCATTGACCATGGTTGCTCCTGCTGTTGCCAGCAGCACAAACAGGTAGAACCACTTGTCTGCCGTAATCTCTTTTTCTGCCCGCCAATCTCTGACAGCCTGCCAAACCTGTTTCCCGGCAAACATAATTCCCCAATACGCAAGTCCAAAGCTTGCGATTCCAAGATAGAGTACTTTTCCTGCCACGCTGACAATCAGATTTTCAAAGCCTTCCTTCGTGAATATATAGGCAAGCTTCCCTACCTGTCCGGCATAATCATTGGTATCTGTCTTTTCTGATGTCGCATAGATATTCCCGGTTATCCATTCCTTGAGCCAATATCCCGCTCCGAAGATGAGCAGTAACACACCAAGAAGTATCAAGCATTGTTTCAACCTTTTTCCTTTTACCAAAAGATAAAGTATTAATGTAAGTCCGCCTGCAATCAGAACAGCAACGGCTCTCATATGCACAAAATGTATGTAAACAAGCGCCAACACAAGCAATATCAGGGTTGACATCCTGTTATGTTCCAAGTAATCGTAAAGTAACAGGCAGATTGCTGCGTAAAGAGTGACAAGAACTATCTCAGCCAAGGTAGTTCTTGCATAGAACAACCAGCCCGGATACAGCAGCGCTATCGCTGTATAAAAGACCAAAGTGTTCTCTTCTTTACCGCAGAACAGTTTTCCTGCTAATTTTTTCCATATGAAAAATCCGGCAATCAGCAATATAAAATTCACCGCGAGTGCTACGCGATATGCCAAAACCGCATTTTTGCATAACATAAATATTGGAAATAGGATAAGACTATATCCATAAGAGTAGTAAGAGCCTAAGGACACAATATCAGACCAATCGTATCCGGCAATCTGTGCTGCATACGTCCAATATCCAAATTCATCCGGGAATAATACAAATCCGTAGCTTTTTGCCAGATTATATCCGCCCAGGCAGAACAGCAAAAGCATTACAAATATGGAATATTTATTCTGTATGCACCATTTTTTTATCACAATGTTTCCCCTTATATATTCTGTCATATCCAAAGTAGTTAAAAAGTAAAAATATCAGGTACCCCTTCCTCATATTTTCCGGTTCAGAGCGGATATGTCCGCTCTAAACCAGTTTACTTTACACAAAATCTATTTTGCTACGATTGCATATGTTCCAAGACCTGCCTTAACTTCAAAGGTAACTGTCTTAGGATTTGTATCCTGATCCTCTAAGATTGTGATAGCACCACCCGGCTGTACACATACTAAAGAATAGGTCTTTGTTTCATCAACTGACGGAACGCCTACTACCATTGCGATAGTACCGTCTGCGAGTGAAACGAACTTACCCTTTTCTCTTGCACCAAGATCAACATTGAGTGCTGTAACAAACTCTGCTCCGAGAGCGCTTGCTGCTGCATTAATAGAATCCATAGCTCGATGGCTCTTCTTAGCATCTGTATCATAGATAATTACATACGGTGTCTGGCCAGCCTTTAATCCTAAGTTAGCTGTAACTGTTGCAAGGTCTGCTGCAATGGCAACGCCTTCAACCTTCTGTGCACCATATACACCGGCAACGGATGTCTTTACCTCTACACCGCCAACCTTAATTGTTGCATCTGCAGAAACGGTTGCCTGCTCAGCATATGTTGGTGTTGATGTTGATGTTGATGTTGATGTCGATGATGCGCCACTTCCGCCGGATGTTGTTGTTGCGCATACTGTCAATGCAGATGCCATTACCATTGTCGCAGCGAGAGTTGCTGCTAAAATCTTCTTCATTTTCATTGGAATCTCCTCCTCTGTTAGTGTTAGGTTGTGAGTACCTTTTATTTTTTCTTATCAGATTCTAAATTCTCTCCCAAATCTGACTACATATATTGTAATCCAACAATTTGCTAATTTCAATAGCAAATGAAAAATTATGCTAATTTTTGTAGCATTTGTACATATACAGCTTAAATAAACACTTTATTGCTTACGAAATATGCATTTTTACGCATTAAAAAAGGAATACTCTCATCATTTAAGAACATTCCTGCATCATTGTCAGCACCATCTGTGCTGTTTCTACCATATTTGTGCTATTATCCATACTATGCTTTTGTAAATAGCGGTGTGCCTCTTCCTCAGTCAAACTGTTGCGCTCCATCAGAAGGCTCTTTGCCTTTGCTATGGTAGCGGCTTCCTCTTCGTTACGAACCTTTGGCTTCTCACGAAGCTTTTTTCTTCTTCTGGAAAGCCCCTGAGACATCATGTTGATCGTACTGACCAGCTCATGCACCTTAAGCGGCATGCCCAGTCCCATAATACTCGTTCCTGCCAGTTCTGCCAGTACTCTCTGCGAGGCCATGAGCACAAGTTCAAAGCCCTTAGGCAAATTGTTTTGCAGTTCCACGCATATCATATCGGTCAGTCGATATCCGCTTATAATAATTCCGTCGTGAAATTCATCCGCATAACTCAATGCCTGGGCTCCCGATGTGCAGACCGCAGTTACACTAAATCCGTTCTTGACCAAGATATTCCTAATACTTTTTGCATCCTCTATCTTGCCAAAAACTACGATTATATTAGTCACTCACCAATCCACCTCCTAATCCTATCTGTTTCTCTAAAACAAATCAGTTTAGAACTTATACAGATAGGATTCGATTTCCCAATTGGTTACCTGACTGTCATACTCCTTCCATGCAGCAAGCTTGGAATCGTAAAACTGTTCAAATACCCTGTCACCAAGTAAATCCTTTAACAGTGTATCCTTTTTCATCTCTTCACATGCATCCAGCAAATCTGTCGGAAGTGTTTCAAGGCCCTTATTCTCTGCCTCTTCTGCTGTTAAAACATTCAGATTGTCTCTGACCTCTGCCGGCGGAGCAATCTTATTGCGAATACCGTCAAGTCCTGCCATCAGGCATGCCGCAAAGGCAAGATACGGATTCGCTGCCGAGTCCGGGCTTCTAAGCTCGATTCTCGTATGTTCTCCGCGATTTACCGGAATACGGATTAGTGTATTGGCACCTACCGTGCTCCAGGTAATATATACCGGCGCTTCAAAGCCCGGCTTCAATCTCTTATAAGAATTCACTAACGGATTGGTTACTGCACAGATTCCCTTTACATGCTTCATCACTCCGCCCATAAAGTAGTAGGCTTCTTCGTTTAATCCGTTCTCACTGTTCAGATCTGCAAAGATATTCTTGCCGTCTTTTCTTAAGGACATATTGATGTGCATACCGGAGCCGCAGAACTCTTTTCTCGGCTTTGGCATAAAGGTTGCATGCATGCCGTGATGCTTTGCAATTGTCTTTACTGCAAGCTTAAAGGTCATGATATTATCAGCAGTTGTCAGTGCTTCATCATACTTAAAGTCTACCTCATGCTGGGACGGCGCCTTCTCATGGTGGGAAGCCTCTACCTCAAAGCCCATATCCTCTAAGGTAAGAACCATATCTCTTCTTGCATTTTCGCCATTATCAAGAGGTCCCATATCAAAGAAGCCTGCCTGTTCATTGGTATTTGTGGTCGGTCTTCCGTTCTCGTCTACATTAAATAGGAAGAACTCGCATTCCGGTCCTACATCGAAGGTATAGCCCATTTCAGCAGCTTCCCTGATTGCCTTCTTCAGGATATAACGGCAATCTCCTTCATACGGTGTTCTGTCTGCACGGTAAACATCACAAATAAATCTTGCTACCTTGCCCTGCTGTGGTCTCCATGGAAAAATGGTGAAAGTATCAAGATCCGGATACAAAAACATATCAGTATTGTCTGTCGGAAGCATGCCCTCTACCAGAGAACAGTCAAACATACAATCATTATTCAACGCTTTCTCCAACTGACTGGAGGTGATTGCCACGTTCTTGAAATTACCCTCAATATCTGTGAACTGTAAACGGATAAATTCTACGTCTTCCTCCTCAACCATATCAATAATGTCCTGTCTTGTATACTTCTTTGCCATACGATCCATCCTTTCGTGCACTATATGCATATATTTTGTATGTTATTGTGTAACTTTTGTATTTGAAAATCAACTTTTGTCTGAATTTAAAGCATTTTTACGTTTTAATATATCAAGAAAAAATATCTTTTGTCAACTTTAATTATGCGCTGAATCTATCACTATGTTAGCACGGGTTAGTCATATTTTCTCTATTCCCTACATATATAATAAAGAAAAAGCGAAACGGAGTCCCTTATGAGCTCTCACACTAAAATTGTAGTCCTTCGTTCCAAGGAGCTGCTTTATACTATTTTGCTAATGGCCGTCATTCTTATGATTGTCATCCTACTATTCTCAATCTTCGTACCGGGAGCAGGCAGCTCCGGCGATGAAACCACTACCGAAACACAGACTGCCTATGTACCCGGCATCTATACCAGTACGCTGCAGCTTGGCAATACAAATCTGGAAATGCAGGTTGTCGTGGATGCGAACCACATTAATGCCATCTCGCTGACCAATCTGGATGAATCCGTCGCAACCATGTATCCTCTGATGGAGCCAACCCTGACAGAGCTTGCAGATATGGTGCTTGAAACACAAAGCGTTGAAAATATCAGCTACTCCACTGAGACAAAATATACCTCCTTAATGCTATTACATTCCATGTCTCAGGCATTAGATAAAGCACGCGTCACGGAATCCGAAATCACAGAGACTCCTCTTGGCGAAATGCAGTAACAACGGAGTAGAAACGTGCACCTACACAAATCGAGCAGGCATCCCTTTTCGGAGCCTGCTCGTAGTATTTACAATTCCTCTAATTCTTCTAACCAGATTCTTGCGCCGGCATCTGTCGGCATTCTTAGGTCACCTCTTGGAGACAGGGCAACGCTTCCGACCTTTGGACCGTCCGGCAGACAGGAACGCTTAAAGTGCTGTGCAAAAAATCTTCTGTAAAAGGTCTTAAGCCACTTTAATATCACCTCATCGGTATAGGCTCCTGCAAATGCCTTTTTTGCCACACGGAAAATCTTTTTCGGCGGATATCCGCAACGGAGCATATAATATAGGAAGAAATCATGCAGCTCATAAGGTCCCACCAGGTCCTCTGTTTTCTGTGATATCACGCCATCCTTCGGCGGTAACAGCTCCGGGCTGACCGGTGTATCAAGGATATCTGACAGTGTGCTTCTCAGCACCTCGCTGTTACAGGTATCTGCATAGTACTGCACGAGATGTCGTACCAGCGTCTTGGGAACTCCTACATTTACACCATACATAGACATATGGTCTCCGTTATAGGTTGCCCAGCCAAGTGCAAGCTCAGACATATCTCCCGTTCCGATTACCAGACCGCCACACTTATTGGCAATATTCATCAATACCTGTGTTCTTTCCCTTGCCTGACCATTTTCATAGGTAACATCATGGTTTTCAGGATCCTGACCGATATCTCTGAAATGAAGCAGTACGGATTCCTTGATATCGACCTCCATAAGCTCTGCTCCGCAGGCCGTTGTCAGTCTGCACGCATTTTCATAGGTTCTGTCAGTTGTTCCAAAGCACGGCATGGTTACTGCCTTAATATTCTCTCTCGGAAGCCCGAGCATATCAAAGGCACGCACGATAACAAGTAAGGCAAGCGTGGAATCAAGGCCTCCCGAGATTCCTATGACAGCAGTCTTTGCTCCTGTATGCTCATAACGCTTTTTCAGTCCGTTTGCCTGAATGGAGAGAATCTGTTCGCAGCGCTTCTCTCTTGTTGTCTTATCAGTCGGAACAAACGGTGTTCTTGCAAAGTGTCTGCTTAAGGCTGTTTCTTCTATCTCAAAGGTAAACGGAATCATAAGATAAGGCGGATTCTTATCCGGCACATAGGTACTCATCTTACGTCTCTCCATGCGAAGCTTCTGAATATCAATATCGCCATAAATAATTCCCGTTGTAAACGGTATACTTTGTGCCAGCAGGGATCCGTTTTCCGCTATCATATCATGTCCGCCGTAAACTACGTCCTGTGTGGACTCTCCGTCTCCCGCACTTGCATAGATATAGGCTGATAACAGTCTTGCGCTGGTTGCACGAACCAGCTCTTCACGATAGGAATCTTTGCCAACCAAATCATTACTTGCTGACAGATTAACAATCACATTCGCGCCTGCCAGTGCATGGCGGGTGCTTGGCGGATTCACTGTCCAGACATCCTCACAGATTTCACAGCCGACGGTCAGTCCCTCTACATTATCACAGCTAAAAAGAATATCCGTTCCAAACGGCACATCCTCTCCGTTAAATCGGAAAAATTCACTTGTTGCATTGCCCGAAGCAAAATGTCTTGCTTCATAGAACTCTCCATAGGTTGGAAGATTCTGCTTAGGGATAAAGGCAAGAACCTCTCCTCCCTGCAATACAGCCGCTACGTTATACAGCTTGTGCTCCTTCTCGATAGGCATGCCAATAAAAATCAGGGCGTCACTTTCCGTCGTTTCCTCCGCTATACAGATAAGCTGTTCCTTGGCTGATTCTAACAGTCTGTCCTGTAAAAACAAGTCCTGACAGGTATATCCTGTAAGACACAGCTCCGGAAGTACGATAATCTTTGCTCCGTTTTCCTCTGCTTCCCTGATCATGCCAAGAATTGCTTCCGCATTATACTGTGTATCAGCTACCTTAATCTTAGGTGTTGCCGCTGCTACTTTGATAAATCCATCTAACATGAGAATCCCTCCCTGCTTCGCGGTTATTTTGACCTCTTAATAATCTGTTTCAGGTCATCTACCGTAAACTCATATGCGGTGTTACAGAACTGGCACTTTACCTCAATTGGCTTGCCTTCCTGTATCATCTCGTTAATTTCCTTCCTGCCTATGCTGACAATCGCCTTCTCTACACGCGGCTTGTCGCAGTTGCAGTAATACTGTGTCGGCATGTTGTCGGTAATTTCCAGACCCATGTCTCCAAGCAGAATCTCCAGAATCTGCTCCGGTGAGTTTCCGTCATCCAAAAGCTTCGTCACGCTGGTTACCTCTGCCAGCTTTTTCTCCAGCTTCTCTATAACCTCTTCCTCTGCAAATGGCATCAGCTGGATAATAAAACCTCCCGCCTGCTTCACAGTATTATCTTTTTCCATCAAAACACCAAGCCCTACTGCAGACGGAACCTGCTCTGAGGTTGCAAAATAATAGGTTAAGTCCTCTGCAATCTCTCCTGTTTTCAGCTCAGTCTGTCCTACATAAGGCTCCTTCATGCCCATGTCCTTAATAACGCTTAACACGCCGATTCCCAGCGCGCCGCCGACATCGAGCTTGCCAAGTGCGTTCGGTGGCAACATAACCTGCGGTTCCATGGCATATCCCTTGACATTTGCCTTGGAATCTGCCGTAACAGTCAGTCCCTTAGCCGGACCGTTTCCGCGAATCTGCAGGGTTAATAAATCCTTTTCTCCCTTAAGCATGCTTCCCATCATGGCACCTGCTGTCAGCAGTCTGCCAAGAGCCGCTGTCATAACAGGACTGGTATCATGCGCCTGTCTTGCAGCCTCCACGGTATCTCTGCTTGTAATCGCAAAGGCTCTGATCTGAGCATTTGCAGCTGTTGCCCTAACAATATAATCAGACATTTTCAATCCTCCCTATTTTCCTCTTTCGCGCGCGATACAATAGATACGCTCGCTTGTGTCGGTTACTTCCTCTAACGTTTCTGCGTCATACGCCTTGACAAACTCCATTCCTGCCTCTTCCAGAAAGCGCTTCATCTCCGCAAGCTCATAGCCTCTTTGCAGGTGCGTCTCCTGAAATCTGCGAAACAGCTCCTCACCGGACTGCTGCTCCTCTCTTACAAATATGGTAAGGTCGTATTCGTTGATCCGTTCATCCGCATCATAATAGTTTTCCCAGATAAAGCTGCAGTCCTCGCGGTTCTCTGCAATCACGGTATCTCCGATTACCGTCTCATACTTATACCGGGTATTGAAATCAAAGAAAAAGACACCCTTGGGGTCAAGGTAATTATTCACCAGCTTAAAACAGGTGACAATGTCCTCATCCTCCAGGAGATAGTTGAGCGAATCACAGACACTCACCACCGCGCGGACTGTTCCGTATAATTCAAACTCCCGCATATCCTGGTTCAGATACAGAATATCCTGGCCGGACTGCTCTCTTTTTGCCAGTGCAATATTCAGCATATCCTCCGAATAATCAACACCTATCATATCATAGCCCTTTGAGGCAAGCAGCCCGGTCATGCTTCCCGTTCCGCAGCCAAGCTCCAGCACCAGCCCGTCTCTGATATCGTATTCCTGTAAAACCTGTCGTATATTTTCACACCATTGTTCATACGGTGTCTCATCCATGAACTTGTCATACACACTCGCAAAATCTGTATATGCTTCCATACTATTCCCTCTCCGATTCCGGTATCTGTTTCGTAATTATTCAGTACCTTCATAATTACGACTTCTATAAAAATAGTAACTATCCAGTCCCTTATGCTGTGTCCTGAATAGTTACCAGTCTTCTTACTCTTCGCCAAGCTTCACCGCAATCACATTGCCTCTCTAATCTCTTTTCTGTATATAGTCCTCAAGAAATGTGATTACCTTCTGCATCTCTTCATCCGTTCCAACGGAAATACGAAGATAATTGCCGATACGCGGCTTATTCCAATGTCTTACAAACATGTTATTCTCACGCAGGACATCAAAGATTTCCTGACCGGAAATACTCTCGTGTGCGGCAAAGATAAAGTTTGTTTTGGAATCCGTAAAGGTAAAGCCCAGTCTTGCAAGCTCCTTCTTGGTCCACTCTCTTGTCGCAATTACCTTACCCGTAATCTCCTGAAAATATGCCTCATCCTCTACCGATGCAACACCTGCTGCAATGGCAGTTGCGTTCATAGTGTAGGAATTGAAGGAGAACTTTGCATCATTTAAAAAGCCAATCAGCTTCCTGCTGCCGATTGCGAATCCGATTCTCATACCTGCCATGGAGCGTGACTTTGAAAAGGTCTGAACAACTAACAGATTGTCATATTTTTCCACTAAAGGAACGCAGCTTTCTCCGCCAAAGTCAACATATGCCTCATCCACAATGACTACCACATCCTGATTTGCCTGAATAATCTCTTCAATCATGGATACCAGTGCAGCAACTCCTGTCGGCGCATTCGGATTGGCAATCACAATACCACCGTTTTCCTTCAGATAATCTTCCTTCTTAATCTCGAAATGCTCATCCAACGGCTGGCATTCATACGGAATCCTGTACAAATCTGCCCATACGTCATAAAAGGAATAAGTAATATCAGGGAACAGAACCGGCTTATCGGAATTGAAGAAGGTCAAAAATGACATCGCCAATACATCATCAGAGCCCACTCCAACAAAAACCTGCTCCGTCTCTACCCCGTAACGCTTGGCAAGAACATTTCTTAAATCTGCCACATCCGGGTCCGGATACTTGCGGAGCACATCACAATCAAAATGATGAAGCACTGCATCTACGCCCGGCGCAGGCGGATACGGACATTCGTTTGTATTAAGCTTAATTACGTTCTTATTCTTCGGCTGCTCTCCTGCCACATAAGGAACAACCCTTCGTACATTATTCTCCCAGCTCATGCTTCTCCTCGATTCTCTTTTTATATAAAATATCTGTATTCAGATTGTGTATCTAACGTCAATTATCATAGCAGAATTTTTCCAAATATGCAATGTTTTCACATATCATCTCTTGACTGCTTTCCTGCTTCCTTTTATCATCATAGATAGGAAACATAATTATGTGACATACTATACTATTCGATAAAGGAGGACACCCATGAACCTGTTGGCGTGTATACTAAAAAGTTTTCTGTCCTTATTTGCCATTATGAGACTAACCGGGATGAGTACAACGAACCCGTTTTCAATTATTCTGTTTTTCATATTTCTATATCTGTTTGGGCGTCTTTCGGAGACTTCCGTACAGACTATGATTACACAAAGGGACTCTGTCCTTTCTTTCCTTGCTGCCGTTCTTTTTTCCGGGCTAACGCTTGCCGCGGATTACAGCAGGCTTTTACAGGGACTGACCAGTACCTTATTCTGTATCATCATATTACTGATATCCTTTTTGGGGCTGTTTCTTCTATATTATTATGCAATTCTACTGATTTTGACAAAAAGCGAGGACTTTAAGCCGGATACCTCACTTTATCCTGCGACCGTACTTCCCATAGCTTCGTTTTTTATCTGCCTGATTGCATGGGTTCCCTATTTTCTGCACGAATATCCTGCTGTCATGACCCCTGACAGTATAAATCAGTATGCGCAGGTTATCGGAGCTTACGAGCTGAGCAACCACCATCCTGTCATTCATACGTTTATAATCGGTTTCTTCTATAATCTTGGCATGCAGCTGACCGGTGACGTTTATCTCGGACTTGCATTCTATACGATTGCACAGATGATTTTTATGGCTTTTGCTGCTTCCTACGTGGTTCGAACACTGCAGCTTGCCCATGTAAATACAGTGATCTGTTCTATTGTTATTGGTTTTTACGCGCTCATTCCGTATCACGGCATCTATGTGGTAACCATGTGGAAGGATATTCCTTTTGCGGGCTGCATGACCCTGTTTTCTGCCGCCCTGCTCCGATTTTTATTGCGCGATGCACAGAATCTTGGCGGTAGCAATAAGCTAAAGCTGTCTGAGTATTTTACTCTGATGCTGCCGTTTATTTTTTCCGGCTTTATGATATGTATGCTGCGTACGAACGGCTGGTATGCCTTCTTAATCAGCTTACCTTTTATTCTCTATGTGAATCGCTATCAGCTGAAAACTGTACTTCCTACCTATCTCGTTATTGTGGCGCTGGTGCTTTTTATCAAATATCCTTGCATGACCATTTACGAAGTTAAGCAGGCAGATTTCGTGGAGTCCCTGTCCATTCCCGTTCAACAGATTGCCAGAGTTCTTGCTCATGGTGAAGGCTTGACACAAGAGCAGACCGCTGCCCTCTCGAACTTTATTGATATCGAACAGGCCGCCCTTGTCTATCAGCCGGATGTTTCCGACAATATCAAGAACTTAATTCGCAAAACAGGAAACGACTATCTGGAAAACAATAAGAAGGAATTTTTCTCGTTATGGATGTCTATCGGACTGGATCATCCAAAGACCTATTTTGACGCGTATGTTGCACAGACAAACGGCTTCTGGTATCCGGATGTTTCCTACGAGGTGGGACTTGCAGACGGTATCTACCCCAATGAATTTGGGCTTACCTGGCAGCCTGTCCTCCGTGGCAATGTCATTATTAAAATCAGGGAAATCCTTTTTAAGCTTCAAACTCTGATACCTCTTTATGGATTTTTGTGGAGCATCGGCGGTATGTTCTGGACTATACTGCTTGCCCAGCTGGTTTCCATCAGAAACAGCCGCCCTGCCGGCTTTCTGGTTGCTGTTCCCGCAGTTGCACTTGTTCTGACACTTTGTATTGCTACTCCCGTTGCGACGGATTTTCGCTATGCATATGCCTTATTCTTCGGCTTACCGTTGTATCTGCTGGCACCATTTCTTAGATTAAAATAGGAGAAACTGTAATAGTTTTTGACGCCTCATCATATACATAAGATGAGGCGTTTTGTTTTATCATATGAATAATTTATTAAATGTGAACAATTTGTGAACGTGTTGTGAATATAAAGTAAATATAAAA
>CAYLWP010000027.1:0-22275 GCA_964387365.1 uncultured Roseburia sp.
ATTATATATCAAAATCCTTGAGAATAGGGTGTCAACTTTTATGATACAACATCACTTGAGGAGAAAGAGTTTTTTGTTCCGCCAATCGAATTACAAGAACAATTCGCCGATTTCGTCCTTCAAGTCGACAAATTAAAAGTTGCCAACGAACACTTGACACAAACGAAGATTAGAGAATAATTGCAAAATGTATATAATTATGTTAGAATAATGTGCAAAGAAAGAGAGGTGTATACTATGCCACAGATTAGACCTATTACAGATTTGAGAAATACTAATGAAATATCAGATGCATGCCATGCTGTGAAAGAACCCATTTTTATTACAAAAAATGGCTATGGCGATTTAGTTGTTATGAGTATAGAAACCTATGAGCAGATAGCTGAAACACAGACTATTGATAATGCAATTTCAGAAGCCGAAGAGGCGTATGAAGCAACAGGCATATTGCTTGACGCAAAAGAAACATTAGCATCACTTAGGAGGAAGCATTTTGGTTAAATATATAATAAAAATGTTGCAGAGAGACTCGGACGATGTTGATAATATTTATAATCATATAGCAGATGATTTCAAGGAAATAGGTACTGCTGAGAAAATGGCAGATGCTTTAGAGGAAGCTATTTTGAGTTTGGATGAAATGCCTTATCGTGGTTCTATCAGGAGAACAGGTGCGTTTGCCAATCGAGGATATCGACAAATTTTTGTAAAGAATTTTACAATTGTGTATCGTATTGATGAGGCAAGAAAGATGGTTGTTATCGTCACTGTTAGATATACACCAAGTAGCTTTTGATAATACTGATATCATGGGAAAATAGGAAACTATGATTCACAATGTGAAGTTCTGTTGGTTAAAAAGAGGAAGTAATTATTACAGTGAATGGTCGGGGTGATACGGTGTCACTTGTTTATGAAGAGTATAAGAGAATGAAATCAAGGATTGAGTTGCTGGAAATATTGGCAGAAGCAGAGGATGATGTGAGGAGTGGTCGGGTAGCACCAAGCAGCGAAACCTTTGATGATTTAAGAAAACTGTTACAGGAGGGATAGATTTGAAACATTACCACCCGTCAGTAGGAAGGAGTATGGATATGGAGCTATTTAAGGGAAGACCGCAGAGTATGGAAGGAAGATTGGAGAAGGAAATCAGAGTCTACGATTTATTGGATGAGCTTGGGATTGAATATATAAGAACGGACCATGAGAAGGCAGATACGATGGAGGCGTGTAGTGAGATAGATGCCGTTTTAGATATCACAATCTGCAAGAATCTGTTCTTATGCAACCGACAGAAGACGAATTATTATATGTTAATGATGCCGGGGGACAAGCCTTTTAAAACAAAGGAGCTGTCATCCGTGTATTAATACATCAAGCATCAAAATAAAGGTAGAGGATATCTGGGAAAAGTTTCTGCCTGCGGTACATCATGAGATGATAACGGTGTATTTACTGGGAGAATAGAAAGAATGTGCAAAGCGTATTCTCACGAAATATATTAAAACAGGGGCAATGCCCCTGTTTTAATATATTCCGCGTATTCCCGAAT
This sequence comes from uncultured Roseburia sp., assembly GCA_964387365.1. Taxonomy (GTDB): domain Bacteria; phylum Bacillota; class Clostridia; order Lachnospirales; family Lachnospiraceae; genus COE1. The sequence continues at coordinate 1,553 of CAYLWP010000027.1, forward strand.
CCGTATCAAGTGTATTCATATTATATAGAAGCAGCACATCTGTTACGCCGGGATGTTCTGCGATAAAGGACGAAGGTCCCTGTTTATAGTATCTCGTATCAAATACATAAATCTTTTTATAATGGTGAGCTAAAAACGGCACCATAGAGTTGGCGTAGCTGTCCTTGATTAAGACGAGCTCACGGTCGGATTCTGCTGTTTCGTTGGTAATCTCGATTAAAGTGTGAAGGTTATTAAGGAATAAAGAATACTTATCCTTCTTCTCTACATAGTCAAGATTATAGAGTGAATCGGTTACCTCCTGTGTATCCGTGTAGTTTACGGTCAGAGTATCAGCGGGATTTGTATATATGGTAATGGAATCCGCCCTGTGGTTATAGTCATTTACCTTGGAGTAAATCGTTCCGTAGAACTCCTCTGTAACCGTCTTGGCCTGCATATCCTCCGTAGAAACAGGTGTAAGTCCCTTTGCCTCGCAGTAGGAAAGATAACCTTCGTATGCGCCAGTTGTAGTCCAGTGATGATCTGTGTAGTAGTACAGCTGTTTGGTCTTGGAAGCTTCCAACAACTGCTTGCTGCAATCAATGGCAGGAATGCCGGATTTCTCATAAATTGTTTGTGCTGTATCCATCTGACTTATGACAGGGGCATGCTTAGGCAGCTTGTCGGAATGCACGTAGATTGCCGTAGGTACAAGCATAAGCCTTGTATCAATACCGGTCTTATCAATCTTTTTATAAAACTTATGAAGGGTATCAGCAATACGTTCCGTTCCGGTAGGCGTCTGAAAGGCTTCAATCAGATAATCATCCTCAGCAATATAGACCTGATTGATTTCCTTTTTGCCCAGAGCAATCTCCGTGTCTGCCTTCATTCCCATAAAGAAATTGCGAAATGGGAAGTGATCGGAGAGCCAGGCGCTCAAATCCTCCATATACTGACCGCTTTTTACATCCTCCCAGACAAAGGAAGGAAACGTGGCAAGATAGCGGTTTTCATTCTCTGAAAAATCCTGCTTAGGCGATAACAGGAAGGTAATGGATAGTACCAGAACGCCGCCTGCAAGCAGGCCGGTCGTTAAGGTACGAAGCCGGTTATTGTGAATCATAGTTGTCCCCCATTAAAATCTAAAGTAGAGAAATGGATTATAGGTGTCGTTTACAAGGTATGCCGTTGCAAGCAGGAATAAGGCAAGATAGCAGACCATGCTGACAACGGAAACGGTAAGCCTGCCGGTAACGTTCAATCCGGATACCTTTTTCCTGAGCCATGGATAGACCGGAAAGGCAAGGATACAGGCGACAAGTAAAACCACACCGTAATTTCCGAGGTACCAAAGAACCTCCGTACCAAAGAGCGGATTGCCCGCCAAGGCAAACATGGAGCTCAGGTAGGATTGTAATGCATTCATATCATCAAAGGTAAAAATAACAAAGCCAAATACAACAATCAATATGGCATAGAGATGACGCAGGAAACCGGGCAGTTTTTCTAACCATTTGCCCCAGACAAATTTCTCAAGAGCAAGCAGAATGCCGTAATACATGCCCCATAAAACAAAGTTCCAGGCCGCACCATGCCAGAGACCTGTCAGAAACCAGACAATTGCCATATTTCTAAGCTGCTTTGCAACCCCCTTTCTATTGCCGCCAAGTGGAATATAGACATAGTCACGGAACCAGGTAGAAAGCGAAATATGCCAGCGTCTCCAGAAGTCTGTTACGGAAACCGAGGAGAGAGGATACTTAAAGTTCTCGTTGAAATGGAAGCCTAACATCCACCCCATACCGATTGCCATATCACTGTAAGCGCTAAAGTCAAAGTACAGCTGAAGCGTAAAACAAAGGGCACCAAGCCATGCGGTAGTAACGGAAATCTGAGAAGCCTCAATGATACGAAGCTCTTCCCAGAGAGCACCGACCTGATTGGCAATCAAAACCTTTTTAAATAAGCCCTGCATAAAACGGAGCAGACCGGTTTCAATTTCCGCGCGGTTAAGCGTTCTGCGATGCAGCTCCGCATTGATATCGGAAAAACGTACAATCGGTCCCGCAACGAGCTGCGGAAACATGGAAACGTAGGTCAGATAGGTAAAGTAATTGTGTTCAGTGGTAACCTCGCCCCGATACAAATCAATAATATAACTCATAGTCTGGAAGGTAAAAAAGCTGATGCCGACCGGAAGACCAAGTCCCAAAGGCGCAATGTCCGTTCCAAGCAGGCTGTTTATATTGATAATCAGAAAGTCGGCATATTTGAAAAATGCCAGAACAGAGAGATTAACGATGACGGAACAGCATAAAAAGAAGGTGCGCTTTATCATTGTATTGCCAAAGCGCTCCATGAGCAGTCCGTTTGTATAGTCGACAGCTGTAGCAAAGAGCATAAGAAGAATATAAACAGGTTCTCCCCATGCATAGAAAAGCAGACTAAAAATAAGTAAAATCCCATTTTTCAATGAAAATGGGACTGCATAATACAAAATCAAACACAATGGTAAAAAGAAAAACAAAAAAGGAATGCTGCTAAATACCATGATTATCCTCCGAATTATTGAATGCCGTCCTCGATAATCCCGGTAATGGCATCTGCATTTTCCGAAATAACAAGCCACACATAATTATCTTTTGTCTGTACGGAACTTTTTTCAACGATTGCAAACTGTTCAGGAAGATAATTTTCCATCTCTGCCTTCTTCTCGTCAACAACCATCTGCAGGCAGTCGCTTAAGGAAGAAACATGGGAAGCATCCTTTGCCTTCAGGATAATAATGGTTTCGGCAGAGGTCGCATCCTCTGACATGGAGAATACATATTCCTCTAAGGTTGCAATATCAATGCCGTAATAATTTGTGATAAAGTCTTCATCCCAGCAAAATGGGGAGTAAAGAGTAACCTGATCCGTTATCTCAGTATATATATCAGCAATAGCCTTTGCTTCTTTTTTTTCGGTTTGTGATGCAGAAACGGTATCTGCAGAAGTAGTACCGGCAGGTGCGGACTGTGCACATCCCCCTAAAACTAATGCACCGGCTGCAATAAATGCATATTTTTTCCAAGTAATCCCTTTCACGTTACAATCTCCTTATGATGTAAAATTATTGTGCTGAAAATCCGGCAGTGAGTCTGTATTCCTTTGCAATCTCGTCCTTTGCAGTTTTTCTGACGGAATCAGCCAATGGAGCAGGCTCTTCCGTAATGACTGTCGTAGCTGTTCCAGCGGCGGGAACTCCGAGTGTTGAACTTATGACTGCTGCATTTTCCGATACAGAAGGCTTCCCGGCCGACAGTTCATCTGTAACAGGAAGAGAAGCCGGATACTGTGTAGTACCGTCAAGCTGTGTGCGGGCATAGTCTCGGATTACGGTTGCCCAGACGTCATATGCTGCCTTGGACTGGTGCACATAACCGTCGCTGCAATACAGAGCGGGAAGGTCGCCGTTTTCATCAGAAAGCGGAGTGGCCAAATCCAGATACCCCCAGCCGTTTTCCAAAGCCATATCCTGTAAAAGAACATTAAACTCACGAATCGTATCGTTTTTCAGCTTGCCCTTACCTGCGTCCTTTAAGGTATAGGTCATGCTGATAATATGAATCTCAACATCAGGCTTTTTTTCCTTGATATTGCTTACTAACTGTTTGTATAATTCACAGGTTCCTTCCAAACCGGAAATATTCAAATCATTCATTCCAAAGAACAGGAATACCTTATTGGCATCCATCATGGAAATAGATTCCCAGACCTGACGCTTTTCGCCCTTATAGACAGGGTGAACGCTTTTTTCGGTTACATCCCAGAGGGAATTGGTAACGGAATAGCTTCCTGCGGCAAGAAACTGGATATCATGAAGGAAGGAATCCGGTTCATTCTTAGAATACTTCATACAATAGTTACGAAACCCGAGCATAATGGAATCGCCGACAAAGACGGAACCATTAAAATAGGAATCGATTTCTTCCTCTGAAATAACAGGAATATCCCCCTTGGTATCAGCAGTTGCAGTAGTATCGGCACTCTGTGTCACAGGAGTCAGCTCTGTTGCATAAACACAGGAAGCTGCGGGATTGGAGAACATATATGTAAGAAGCAAACCGGCAGTTATTAAGTTGAATTTCAATGATTTTCTTTTCATAACAAATACTATCTCCTTTATTTTCCTATTGTACATAATACATTAACATTTTATCATTTTTTAGGACAGTAGGCAAGGAATAATAGACGGTGAGATAAGGAATTTTTTAACTATTTTGCAGGTTAAAAAATTCATACGGATGGTATTCGGATATGTAAGGCGCCGCATACGCGGTACCTGTTGTGCTAGCAGCTTTTTGCACACTGTGAGAAGGTCTGAATTGCAGTCTGAACCTTCTTTTCATCAGCGGCCGGAGTAGGGTAGTAGCCCTTTGCGTGCATGATTTCGAATAAGTCCTGCTGAATGTCGTGCTCCTGCTCAAGGCAATGAAGCATAGCCTGACGAACATTTTCGTGAACACATTCATTTGAGAAGGAATTATAGTGGTTTGTGGCTGACTTTGTGCTGTTTAACGCATCGGAAAGAATCTCTTTTTCAGTAAAGTTTGATGTTGTCATGGTCGTGTCCTCCTGCTATTTTAACTGGGAATACAAAGTGTTAAAATGTCCCTGGTGCTTGGTAGAAATCTCTTCCAGCTTGTGCTTTACTTCCTGATCGGTTGTTTGCTGTGCAAGCATTTTGAACTTCTTAATCAGAAGCTCTTCCTCTGATAAAAGGTCATGCAGGGAAGATAATTCTTTTTCAGATAAATTTGCCATATCATACCTCTTTCCGGACAGAGTAACTGTGAGTCTGTCCCTTTTCTACAGGATATAGTATTTCTGAAAAACGGATAACTATACAAGTTAAGTTGCACGAAATGGTAGGATATGTTAAAGTTATAGGTGAAAAGATGATAAAAATGTGTATAAAAAATTGTTAAAGGAAGATACTGTGGATAAACACAGTAATCAGGGAGGTTATTTTGATGAAAAAGAAAATCACATTATTATTAATGACAATAATGATTACCGGAGCGGTTACCGCGTGCGGAAGCAATACAGATACCGGCTCAGACAGAACCTCTGACGAGGTGCAGACCCAGACACAGGAGGAAGCCGGCATGGTGCACCTTGGCAGTGCTGAGGAGGTAGCGGCATTTTTGGACGAGATGTATGCGAATGTTCCAACCGATATGATTCCGGCAGGCATTACCAGTACAGAGCTTGATTTGACAGATACGGAAATGGTCAGTTACCAGACGGGGCTGACCGACTTAAGTCAGATTGAGGGCATTACTCTTTCTGAATCCATGATAGGCTCAGTAGCCTATTCCGTGGTGTACATCCGCACACAGGAGGGCGCTGATGCTGAGGCAATCAGACAGACACTGATGGACAATATTGATCCGGCAAAGTGGATCTGCGTAACAGCAGAGAAGCAGATAGCAGGTCTGTTCGGAGATGATATTTTCTACGTTATGGCAGCAGCGGATACGGCAGATCTTGTTTACGCAGAGGCAGTAAAGGCAGCGCAAAGCCGTAACATGAAGGTGGCAGAGCCATTGGAGAAGACAAATCCTATTTAAAAAGGAGAAAGAGCGTATGCTTTTTTCCAGTATTACATTTTTATATTTCTTTTTACCGTTAGTATTAGTTGTATATGGAATTGCATCCTGCAAACAGGATATGACATGGAGGAATCTTGTTCTCTGTGTTATGTCCTGTCTGTTCTATGCGTGGGGGGAGCCGGTTTATGTATTCCTCATGCTGGCACAGATTGTTGTGGTGTATGGATTGACCTATGTTATGGAGAAGAAGCGTGAATCAGGTGCGGGCAGAGTGTTCTTTGCTTTGTCTGTTCTGATTCCTTTTGCTTCTCTTTTTTATTTTAAATATACCGGCTTCTTTATACAGAATCTGGCACCGTGGCTTACGGTACCCAAAATCGTTCTTCCGATTGGAATCTCCTTTTACACCTTTCAGCTGACAAGCTATTGTATTGACGTGTGGTGCGGAAGAGTGAAGCAGCAGAAAAATCTGCTGTCTCTCATGACGTATGTGACATTATTTCCGCAGCTGATTGCAGGTCCTATCGTAAGATACAGCGATGTGGAAAGAGAATTGGATAATAGAAAAAACACGAAGGCAGACCTCGCACAGGGAATTACAAGATTTGCAGTGGGGCTGGGAAAAAAGGTACTGATTGCCAATGTACTTGGAGAATTTGTTTCCGAGGTCATGGCGCCTGAGGCAAGGGGGCTTGCGCTGTCGTGGGGGTATGCCATGGCGGTAGCGTTACAGATTTATTTTGATTTTTCGGGATATTCTGATATGGCAATCGGTTTGGGAAGAATGTTTGGCTTCCGCTTTCCGGAAAATTTTAACTATCCGTTTATCTCAGGAAGTCTGACAGAGTTCTGGCGAAGATGGCATATGACGCTGGGCGGATGGTTCCGGGATTACGTTTATATTCCGTTGGGCGGAAACAGGGTAAAGCCGGTCAGATGGTTTTTCAATCTGCTGACCGTATGGTTCCTTACGGGACTGTGGCACGGCGCCGGCTGGAACTTCATTATATGGGGGCTGTTTTTTGGCGTGCTGTTAATCACGGAAAAAGGGTTCGGAAAAAAGAACACCGGAAGAAGCATGCTGATTACCCGGATGATAGGTCATATGTATGTTGTGCTTGCCATTATCATCAGCTTTTTGATTTTCCATGCAGAGAATATGCAAGTGGTATTAGAGGATATCAAAGCACTGCTGCCGGGTAGTGCTCTTGACCGGACACAGCTTGAAACAGCGTCTTATATGCTGAGAAATCGTTTAGGCATTTTAATCATAGCAGTCATTGGTTCGACACCGCTTCCTGCCCTGACCTGGAAGCGTGTATGCGGTGTTCTTCGGAATGAAACAATAGAGGAAATCATAAAGACAGTCGGTGTGCTTGCTATCCTGCTGTTATGCACCGCGTATCTGATTGATGGTTCCTTTAATCCGTTTTTATACTTTAGATTTTAAGGAGGAGCGGGCATGAAAAGACTCATAAAACATAATATGATTATTTTTGGCTTTGGTGTATGTATCTTCGGACTGATGCTTGCTCTGATACTGCGTCCGAAGGAAGAAAACTCTGTTTCCGAGCGAAGAAAGCTTGCCACACTGCCGCAGCTTACATGGGCGAAGATACAGGATAAAAGCTATATGGAAGACCTTGAGGGATACTTGCTGGACCATTTTCCGCTGAGAGACGGACTGCGAAGAGTTAAGGCATACTTTTCCTATGGCGTGCTGGGACAGCTGGAAAATAACGATATTTACATGGCAGACGGCTATGCAGGTAAGCTGGAATATCCGTTAAAGGAGACCTCCGTGCTTCGGGCAGCAAAAAAAATGCAGGATATCAAGGCACGATATTTCCCGAAGGGAGAGGTTTATTATGCGATTGTTCCGGATAAGAATTATTTTCTTGCCGAAGAAAACGGTTATCCGTCACTTGACTATGACAGACTGGAGACTCTCATGCAGGAGCAGTTGACGGATATGACCTATATAGATATAAAAGATACGCTTTCCATCGCGGACTATTATACGACAGATACACATTGGAGGCAGGAGGCATTGGACGAAACCGTGGCGCGGCTGGGAGAGTCCATGAGATTTGCACAACATGTGTCGGGGCAGTATGAGATATGCGAAATACCGGAGTTTTACGGCGTCTACTATGGACAGTCTGCCCTGCCGCTTCCGGCGGAACCACTTTTATATCTCACAAACGAAACAATACAGGCAGCGACACAGTGGAGTCTGGAGACAGATAAAACTTTGCCGGTTTATATCAGCGAGGAAGAGGCAGGCTTTGATAAATATAATATCTTTCTGTCCGGTGCACAGGCATTGCAGAGGATAGAAAGCCCGCTTGCCAAAACCGACAACCGGCTGGTAATCTTCCGAGATTCCTTCACAAGCAGCCTTGCTCCGCTCCTGTTAGAGGCCTATCGGGAAATCATCCTGATTGACATCAGATATATCAGTTCCGACCTCCTTGGTGACTATGTGGATTTCAACTCACAAAATACTCAGTTTATTTTTATTTACAATACCTTATTGTTAAATAATTCAAGTATGTTAAAATAGTACTATACAAGGGTCTTAAAGTCAGGTGTTTCATGCTTGCATGAAAACACCTGACTTCAAGACCCGCAAAAATATGAGAAAGTAGCCCGATAGGGCGGATTTCGAATATTTTTAGGATTGCGGGAATACGAAGTATGAAGCAATCCGTAGTATAGTATATTCAGAAAGGGAACGCGGTCATGAAAATGAAGGAAATGGTAAAAGCATTGCAATTGAATAAAAAGAATGCGGAAACTCATCAGCTGAAAACCGTATGGGGAGAGCAGCTTGATGAAACAAATATATTACCTGAATACCCTCGACCGCAGATGGTAAGAGATAACTATACCATATTGAATGGCAGATACCGCTATGCAATTACGAAGAACAGCCGGATGCCGGCACATTATGACGGAGAAATTCTGGTTCCCTTTTCTCCGGAAACAGAACTGTCCGGCGTAGGAAGACAGTTGCAACCGGATGAATTTTTATGGTATGAAAAAAACTTTTTGCTGGAGCAGTGTCCGCAGAATAAGAGGCTGCTTCTGCATTTTGGTGCCTGCGATGAACGATGCAGGGTATATATGAATGGAATTGAGGCGGGGGCTCATTCGGGCGGATATCAGGCTTTTTTCTTTGATATTACCGAATTTGTAAGAGAAGGAGAAAATAAGCTGCAGGTATGCGTGAAGGATGCCAGTGAGACCTCCTTCCACGGAAGAGGAAAGCAGATGCTGAAGCGTGGCGGTATGTTCTACACGGCTCAGAGCGGAATCTGGCAGACCGTATGGTACGAATGGGTGCCGGAGCTTTATGTGAAGAATCTGCATATTACCCCACGATACGATGAAGACAGCGTAGAGATTGCAATTGTTGCGAATAAAACAGATAAGCAGGTGCCTTTCCGGGTAGTGATTTCTGACGGAGAAAGGAGAGTGAGTGAAATGTCCGCAGAGGGCGAACAAAAGCTCATACTTCCTGTGCCGGACAAGAGAAGCTGGTCTCCGGTATCGCCGTTTTTGTATCAGCTTACGATTGAATATGGTGAAGACAGAATGCAGAGCTACTTTGGCATGCGGCATTTTTCTGTGGAAAAGGATAAAAACGGAATGTTACGTTTGTGCCTCAATCATGTGCCGTATTTTCAGAACGGAATCCTTGATCAGGGCTACTGGCCGGAAAGCCTTCTGACACCGGTAAGCGATGAGGCGATGATTCAGGATATTCTGGCGGCGAAGCGTCTTGGCTTCAATATGATTCGCAAGCATTGCAAGATAGAGCCGATGCGCTGGTATTATCACTGCGACAGGCTGGGAATGCTTGTGTGGCAGGACATGATTAATGGCGGAGAAAACTATAATCTGCTGAAAACGACATATATGCCAACTGTTTTCAAAAAGATGCATAAGCTCAAGGATTCGTACTATTCCTTCCAGGCAAGAGCGGATGAAAAGGGCAGAAAAGAATGGAAAAAGGAGTGTCTTGAGACAATCGGACAGCTCTATAACTGTACGTCAATCTGTACCTGGGTACTGTTTAACGAAGGCTGGGGACAATTTGATGCAGTGAAAAATACAAAAATGGTATTAAAAAGAGATAACACTCGAATCATAGATTCGCACAGTGGCTGGTTTGATCAGGATGCAGGAGATGTGAGAAGTGTTCATTTGTATTTTTCAGAGCTTGCTGTGGAAAAGAACAGTAAAAAGCCTTTCGTAATCTCGGAATACGGAGGATTGACATACGGAATCAAAGAACACAGATACTCTGAGGATGTCTATGGCTATGCCAATTTTGAAAACAGCGGGGACTTTAAGAGAGCATATGCTGAAATGATGGAGAAGATACAGGTGCTGCAACGGGAAGGTCTTGCGGCAGCGGTATATACACAGCTTACGGATATAGAAGAGGAAGTAAACGGCCTTCTGACTTATGACAGACGGATTTCAAAACTGGAAATTCCTGAGTGAACAGACTAAGGAGGAACGGGAATGAGACTAAGCGATTTCTTGAAATATGACAATATCGTAATACAATGTCATGATAATCCGGACGCCGACGCACTTGCCAGCAGCTTTGGAGTATACTGGTATCTGAATGGGCAGGGCAAAGACGTAAGATGTGTTTATGGCGGAAGGAATAAGATTCAGAAAAGCAATCTGGTATTGATGGTATCGGAGCTTGGTATTCCGATTGAATACGTGGAGACTCTCGATAAGCCAAGGCTGTTGATAATGGTAGACTGTCAGTATGGAGAAGGCAATGTTACACGCTTTGAGGCTGAGGAAATAGCGGTAATCGATCATCATCAGATTAGCGGACCGTTGCCGCCTCTTTGTGATGTGCGGAGCAATCTCGGCTCCTGCTCAACAGTGGTTAAGGAGCTGTTGGAAGCAGAAGGACTTGATGTGAATGCGGACAGCAAGCTTGCAACGGCGCTTTATTATGGGCTGATGACGGATACCAATAATTTTACCGAAATATCACATCCGATGGATAAGGACTTGCGTGATGATGTGCAGTTTGAACGAAGCATGATTACCCGTTTCAGAAATGCCAATCTGTCACTGAAGGAGCTGAAAATAGCTGGTCTTGCCCTGATTGGTTATGATTACAACGAGACCTATCGCTATGCAGTCGTAGAGGCTAAGCCCTGTGATCCGAATGTTTTGGGAATTATCAGCGATTTGGTGCTCGAGGTAGATTCTGTGGAAACCTGTCTGGTATACAGTGTCCTTTCCTTCGGAATCAAGATTTCCGTGCGAAGCTGCATGAAGGAAGTAAGGGCAAGTGAGCTTGCTGAATTTATTACGGCAGGAATCGGTTCGGGCGGCGGACATCTCGAAAAGGCAGGCGGCTTTATTCAGATGGAGCTGATGTGCGCAAAGTTCCCGGACAGGACAAATATCAAGGAGTTCCTGAAATGGCGTATGGAGGATTATTTTGACGATATCGAAATCATTTATGCTGTGGAAACAGATATCGATGTTTCGGATATGAAGACCTACAAAAAGCGAAGATTACAGCTTGGGTATGTGGAAGCCACGGATATTGCTCCGGCAGGCACGGAAATCACGGTTCGTACCATGGAAGGAGATCTTGAGGTGGAAATCGCAGAGGATACCTATATTATGATAGGGATTGCAGGAGAAATCTATCCGAACAGAAAGGATAAGTTTGAGCGAAGCTATGAACGTATCGAGAAACCCTATGTTTTTTTCGGAGAGTATCAGCCAACCGTCAAGGACAGCGCAGAAGGAAAACATATATCGCTGATTCCGTGTGCCCGTGCCTGTGTGTCAACGGGAGAGGCATATATCTATGCAAAGCAGTTAGATCATCGTGTGAAGGTATTCACGGCATGGGATGATGATAATTATATGCTTGGAAAAGAAGGAGACTATCTTGCAGTCAGAAAAGACGATATGCGCGATATCTATATAATCAGACAGGATGTGTTTGAACAGACTTATAAGCTGATGGAATAAGAGGTGTTTGTTACGGAGCACTTTCCTGACGAATAAAAAAGTGGTGTTGCAAAAGCAGCACCACTTTTAAAATCCCAAGAATTAAACTGTCTTTAAATCAAATTTGAAGTAGTTAACGGCATTGTTGTAAGAGATGCCCTTAACGATTTCTTCTAAGGTCTCCATATCAGCCGGGAATTCACCTTCCTCAACCCAGTTACCAACTAAGTTACACATAATTCTTCTGAAGTACTCATGTCTTGTGTAAGATAAGAAGCTTCTGGAGTCTGTAAGCATTCCTACAAAGCCGGATAAGTTACCAAGGTTAGCAAGAGAAATCATCTGATCCTGCATACCTGTTTTGTGATCATTGAACCACCAAGCGCTACCCTGCTGAATCTTAGCACATGCAGAGGAATCCTGGAAGCATCCAAGGATAGTTCCGATAGCCTGATTGTCGTTTGGATTCAGGCTGTAAATGATTGTCTTAGGAAGCTCATCTGTTTTGTTCAGTGCATTTAAGAAATCAGCAAGCTGGGCAGAAGGAGCATAGTTGTTAATACAATCATATCCGGTATCCGGTCCCTGAAGTTCATAACGCAAGGTGTTGTTGTCACGCTTACAGCCATAGTGTAACTGCATTACCCAGTTCAGTCTGTGATACTGCTTACCAACGAATACCAAGAAGGCAGTCTTGAACTGTAATTCTTCTTCTCTTGTAACAGTCTGGCCATTCTTTCTCTTAGCAAAGATAGCTTCGATTTCAGACTCAGTAGCAGGTACATACATTGCATACTCTAAGCCGTGGTCGGAAACAGTACAGCCTCTGGAAGCGAAGAAATCAAGTCTGTTTAATAAAGCAGCCTTTAAATCAGCAAAGGTATTGATGGCAACACCGCTTACTGCTGATAATTTTTCAAGATAATCAAGATAGTCAGGCTTCTCAATATTCATAGCCTTATCAGGTCTCCATGCAGGAAGAACCTGAACATCAAAGGTCTCATCCTCAGCAATCTGCTTATGATATTCCAGAGAATCGATAGGATCGTCTGTTGTACAAACTAAGGTAACGTTAGACTGCTTAATCAGGCCACGGGCACTCATGCCTTCCTCCTGAAGCTTAGCGTTACAAAGATTCCATACTTCTTCAGCGGTATTCTTATTCAGAATACCGTTGTATCCGAAATAACGCTGTAATTCCAGGTGTGTCCAGTGGTAAAGAGGATTACCGATTGCCTTGCCGACACATTCAGCCCACTTGAAGAACTTTTCCTTGTCGCTTGCATCGCCGGTGATGTACTTTTCCTCTACACCGCAGGAACGCATAAAACGCCATTTGTAATGATCTCCGCCAAGCCATACCTGTGTGATGGTGTCAAACTTACGGTCGTTTGCAATCTCAGCAGGATTGATGTGACAGTGATAGTCAAGAATTGGTGTTGTTTCAGCAAAGTTGTGATACAGATCGCATGCTGTCTTAGTCTGCAGCAGGAAATCCTTATCCATGAAATTTTTCATAGGTGTTGCCTCCTTGTTATTGTAATTAATTTTATTAAGTTCTTGTAAGAAAAGGTCAGCCTGCGGATATTACAGGGTAGTACCTCTTTTTATCAGCTCGCCGGAAAAAATAACCTTCTGCGGCATCTCACGGTTATTCAGAATACCGATGAGAGTGGAAACGATGTGATGACACAGGGTCTCCAGACGGTTATCGACACTGGTAAGCTCCGGTTCACAGCAGGTGCTGAGAATGGAATTGTCATAGCCGATGACACATAGCTCGTCAGGAATGGATATTCCCTTCTTGTGTGCATATTTCACGGCACCGATAGCAAGATTGTCATCTGCGGCGATAATTGCCCGATACTTAATGCTTGAATCAAGATTAGCAAGAAAATCGGCAATAGCCGGAAGATCGGAACGAGCGCCCGGGAAGTACTGCATATAATCCATACGAAGTGTGATACCATGCCTTGTCAGAGCGCTTTGATAGCCTGACATTTTTCTCATGGCAGAGAAGGACTTCGCATTGTAAAGGAATAAAATATCCTCAATTCCGGAATCCAGAATATAGGAGGTTGCCTGCATCGTGGACTTAAAGTCATCACAGAGGCTGCAGTATACGTTTTCGCAATCAAAATCAGCATTCAGCAGCAGAATGGGAATCTCTTTCGCCGCATCTCTTATGTAGTCGTTATCCTTATCCCTGTCGGAAATGAAGTTCGAACCGACTAAAATTACACTGTCGACCTTCTTATTCACGAGAAGGTTCAGGTATTTCTGCTTGTCCTCGAGCTTGTAGCCTGTACAGCATAAAATACAGTTGTAGTTGTTCGCACGCAGTTCCTGCTCGATATGGTATACGGCGTTTGCAAGATAAAGGTCAGAGGAATCGGCGCACAAAATACCGATTGTGTTCATGGAATTCAGTCCAAGACCTCTTGCAAAAGCGTTAGGTGTATAATCACAGGCTTCGATTACGGCAAGAACCTTTTTGCGCGTTTCCGGGCTGACATTACTGGAGCCGTTTAATACGCGGGAAACGGTTGCAATCGATACACCGGCTTTTTTCGATACGTCATATATAGTCATGCATCTTACCCCTTCCGATTGATAGTGCACAAAAGTCGTGTGAAAAGACTCATGTAAGCATTACCATAAATCTCACTAAATTGTACTATGAAAGCACCTTAAAATCAAGTCTGTTTTGTGAAACTTTTATAGTTAGAAAGAATGTGAGACGTAATGAAAGTGCTTTCAAAATTTTCTAAATATTCATATAAAACAGATATAATATTGCAGTAAAATTGAATTTGTCTTACAATTATAGTAGGTATAAATTCTACCCAGATTGGACAGAACGAAAATAACCGGTTCTATAAACAGTATGCCTGCGCAGGAGAATAAAGGCTGCAGGTATCGGAAAGGTATGATTACTATGGAATTCAGAAAAATTTTAGCGCCCACGGATGAGATAAACGGTTACAAGGTAAGACCGGGACATTTTTTGTCGAGTGGCGCCAGCGTTGTTGAGGGTGGAATTAACTTTACCATTCAGTCCTGCGGAGCAACCTCCTGCACATTATGTCTTTTTCATCACAGGGAATCCGAACCCTTTGCGGTGCTTCCGTTCCCGGAGAACTATCGAATCGGAAATAGGTATTCGATGATTGTATACGGACTGAATCCGGAACGAATAGAGTATGCGTACCGGTTTGACGGAGAATATAATCCGAAAAAGGGATTGTTGTTTAATAAAGATAATTATATTCTGGATCCTTATGCGAAGGCGGTCGTAGGACAGAGCAGATGGGGCTACAAGCCGGAAAAGGCGCACTTTTACAAGGCAAGGGTAGTAGATGACGGATATGACTGGGGAAACTTTAAGCTAAAGAACCAGCAGGTTAAGGATATGATTATTTATGAGCTCCACGTCCGTGGCTTTACCATGGATGAGTCCTCAGGCGTGGTGCATCGCGGAACCTTTGAGGGAATCAGGGAAAAAATTCCGTATCTGGTTGAGCTTGGTATCAATGCCGTGGAGCTGATGCCGATTTTCGAATTTGACGAAATGGAGGATGTCAGAGTCGTTGACGGTAAAGAGCTGTATAATTACTGGGGCTACAGTACGGTATGCTTTTTTGCACCGAATACCTCCTATACATCGGAAAAGGAGCCTAACAGAGAAGGACATGAGCTTAGGGAGCTGATTAGGGAACTGCATCGAAACGGAATCGAAGTGATTCTGGATGTGGTATTCAATCACACGGCAGAAGGAAACGAGATGGGACCGTGCTTTTCCTTTAAAGGAATTGATAACAACATTTATTATATGCTGACACCGGACGGGAAATATTATAATTTCAGCGGTTGCGGCAATGTAATGAACTGCAATCATCCGATTGTGCAGAAGTTTATTCTGGATTGTCTTCGCTATTGGGTGGTATCGTATCGTGTGGACGGCTTCCGTTTTGACCTTGCCTCGATTCTGGGACGACATGAGGACGGTTCGCCGATGAGTCAGCCGCCTTTGCTCAGAAGTCTTGCGTTTGATGCCATTCTGGGAAAGGTCAAGCTGATTGCAGAGGCATGGGATGCGGGCGGACTCTATCAGGTAGGAAGCTTCCCTGCGTGGAACCGGTGGGCAGAGTGGAACGGAAAGTACAGAGATGATATGCGTTGCTTTTTAAAGGGTGACCACGGTATGGCGCGTGCGGCAATTAACCGCATTACAGGCTCGCAGGATCTGTATGACCCGGAAAACAGAGGGGAAAATGCATCGGTGAACTTCCTGAACTGTCACGATGGCTTCCCGTTATACGATATGTATGCCTATAATTTTAAGCATAATGAAAAAAACGGCTGGAATAATACGGACGGTGACAGCCACAATAACAGCTGGAACTGCGGAGATGAGGGGGAAACCAATGATCCGGAGATTCTGAAGCTTCGTAACCGTATGAGAAAAAATGCATTTGCGGTGCTGATGTGCAGCCGTGGAGCGACGATGTTTCTTGCCGGTGATGAGTTCTGTAATACGCAGTTTGGTAATAATAATGCATATTGTCAGGATAATATTGTTTCATGGCTTGACTGGACCAGGAAGTATAAATATCCGGAGATGTTCGAATTCTGCAAGTTCATGATTCGTTTAAGAAACGAGCATCCGATTTTACGAGGCCGTTCCGGTCCGAGCGGATGCGGATTTCCGGAGGTAAGTATTCATAATAAGACAGCCTGGAACAGTCACTGCGGTTCCGATACCAGAACCATCGGTGTTATGTTTTCGGGAAGAAATGCTGCCAATACCGAGGATGATATTATTTATATCGGTGTCAATGCCTTTTGGGAGGCGCAGGAGATACAGCTTCCGAACCTGCCGTTGGGAAGAAAGTGGCGTGTCATTATGAATACGGAATTCGAGCATACCGCACAAACGGACTATCATGCATTGACCGGATGGAAAGGAACCGACAGATTGACGCTTTGTCCGAGGTCTGTTATCATTGCACAGGTAGAGAAATATTAGCGGAAAGGCAAGTAATAGACATGGGAAACAGAAATTCATATAAAAATGAAAAAGGAATCCGGTGGGATCTGATTCTCCTTGGAATCGGCGTGGTGCTTCTGCTTGTATATGGTGCTTTGCAGATTAAGACCATTCAGGACAGGAAGGCATATGAGCGTATGGTGGTTCGTTTTGACGAGTTAAAACAGATTACACCGTCAGAAGAACCCCAAACACAGGACGGCGATTCCCAAAAGCCTGTAACGGTATCTTATCAGAGGCTGTTTGATATGAATGAGGATATGGTTGGCTGGCTTAATGTACCGGGAACGGATATCGACTATCCGGTTATGCAGACCATGGAGGATGAAGAATACTATCTGTACCGAAACTTCTTTGGTGAGGATGACAGAAACGGAACGTTGATTCTAGATACGGATTCTGATATCGGTAAAACCTCTAACAATCTGATAATTCACGGACACAACATGCGTTCCGGTGCGATGTTCGGACGATTAACGGACTTCGAGAATGAGGAATATGCCAAGTCGCATAATAAGATTCTGTTTACGACAAAGCAGGAAGTCAGAGAGTACGAAATCGTTGCTGTTTTTCGTTCCAGAGTATATAACGTGAATGATAAGGTATTCAAGTATTATACCTTTTTCGAAGCGCAGACACAGGAGGCGTTTGATGACTTCTATAGTAATATAAAAGCGCTGAGTGCATTTGATACCGGAGTAACGGCTGAGTTCGGAGATGAATTTATTACGCTGTCGACCTGCGTATATCACGCTCCGGAAGGAAGACTTGTGGTAGTTGGCAGACGGGCCGGTAATGGAGAAAGCGTAAGTGAGACTGATGCGGAGTAAGCAAAATCGTCTGAAACCTTAAATTTGTACCGAAATTGTTTAAAAAATACTTCCAAAATGTGGAATTGTGTGATAATATTATAGTAGATTTTTGAAAAATACGAAAAAATGTGTAATAAATAAAAGGTGAAAGGCGGTATACGCATGGCGAAGGTTTTGATTGTAGACGATGCAGCATTTATGCGCATGACAATAAGACAGATGCTGGAACAGCATGGCCACGAAATGATAGGTGAGGCAGCAGATGGTGTTGAAGCTGTAAAAAAATATATCGAAGTGAAGCCGGATGTGGTTTTGCTTGATATTACCATGCCGGAGATGAACGGTGTGGAGGCATTAAAGAGAATTAAGGAATTGGATTCCGGAGCAAAGGTTATTATCTGTTCGGCTATGGGACAGCAGGCTATGGTTGCAGAGGCAATCCAGAGTGGCGCAAAGGACTTTATTGTAAAGCCATTTGAGGCAGACAGACTGGTTGCGGCAGTAGACCGTGTTATGAATTTATAGAAGTGCATTTTGATAAAAATAACGGTGGACAAGCCGTTATTTTTATTGCATCATAAGGAAAACGTTTTCCGGAAAACGTTTTCTGAATAGCAAAGCCATTCCGGAGATTTTTGGAAAGTAGGAGATTACGTGGTTTCAATCAAAGACGTTGCAAAGCGTGCAGGTGTAGCAATATCCACGGTGTCCAAGGTACTCAATAAATATCCGAATATCAGTGAGGAGACAAGACAGAAGGTAAACGCTGCAATACAGGAGCTTGGGTTTGTACCCAATTCCATAGCTTCGGCGCTGTCCTCCAAACAGACGGGAAGAGTAGCCTTGCTTCTGGATGTTGACAGACATGCGCAAACGGTTGATGAGATTCCGATGCAGTATATTGTAGGCGCAATCAATCGTGCAAAAGAGCTGAATATGGATGTCATTACCGTTTTTTTCACGATGATTCGTGAGATGGATGTTGACGAGATGACCAGATATTTTCAGTCACAGAGCATTGAAGGCCTGATTATCTGCGGATTATCCAAGCAGGATACGGTACTGCACCGGCTGATACGAAGCGAGCGCTTCAAGGTGGTGTTGATTGATGCTCCCGGTATAGGAGAGCATACCTCCAACATTCATATTGACCATACCGTGGCGCAGTATGAGGTTGCAAAGGAGATGATTCTCGAGAATAAGAGCAAACGCATTCTCTATATTGCGGGCAAAAAAAACGGCTATGTTTCAGAGGAACGTATGCAGGGCATGAAGAAGCTGGCAGAGGAGCTGGGGCTGACTGTTTTTACAAGAATTGGTAATTTCAGTGAGCTAGAGGCAAGAAATATCACTCTGAAATATGCGGAAAAAAAGGATGCCATTATCTGTGCATCAGACCTGATGGCTATCGGTGCGATGAAGGCACTGATTGATATGGACATCTTCCGGCCGGTATGCGGTTTTGACGGAATCAGTCTGATGGGATATGCAGGCAAGCAGATGCATACCGTGAAACAGGATTTCAGAGGGCTTGCGGCAGCGGCGGTTGATGAGATGGCAGGACTGATGGAAGGACGTAAGGGGCAGGAGATTATTATGCCGCACAAATTGATAAGAATGGAATACAAGGATGTTCTGTAACTACTCAGGACAGGTCGAAGCATTTGCTGCTGAGACCGTAAGAATATGATGCGAAAGCATCTGTAAAGCCTGCAGGTAATGGAAAGGTATAGGTGATTAGGATGAGTGTAAAAACAAAGTTAGAAGCTGTAGCACAGAAAATGTATGGAAAGAGTATTAAGGAGCTGGATAATCAGAGCCTTTACTATGCGATTCTTACCATGACCAAGGACATGATGGAAGGTAAGGGCGCGATTAAGGGAAGCAAGAAGGTATACTATATCTCAGCTGAGTTCCTGATTGGTAAGCTGTTATCCAATAACTTAATCAATCTTGGTATTTATGAAGAACTGGAAGCGGCCTTGAAGGAAGAGGGCAGGGAATTAAGCCTTATCGAGGAAATCGAGCCGGAACCATCCTTAGGTAACGGTGGTCTGGGAAGACTGGCAGCCTGTTTTTTAGACTCTATTGCAAGCTTGAACCTTCCGGGAGACGGTATCGGTCTGAACTATCACTTTGGTCTGTTCAAGCAGGTATTTAAGGACAGACAGCAGACAGCTGAGAAGAATGACTGGATTGAGGCACAGTCGTGGTTAACCAAGACAGATATTTCCTTCCCGGTTTATTTCGGAAAGAAAAAGGTGATGTCCAGATTATACGATATTGATGTTATCGGTTATGACAAGGGTATGAACAAGCTTCATTTATTTGATGTGGAAACGGTTGATGAGAGCATTGTAGAAGAGGGTATTGATTTTGATAAGAATGATATAGATAAAAATCTTACCTTATTCCTTTATCCTGATGATTCCGATGAGGCAGGACAGATGCTCCGTATCTATCAGCAGTATTTCATGGTATGTAACGGTGCGCAGCTTATTTTAAAGGAAATGAAGGAGAACGGTTATGACCTTCATAAGATGAATGAGCATGCAGTGATCCAGATTAACGATACCCATCCAACCATGGTTATTCCGGAGTTAATCCGAATCCTGACCGAGGAAGAGGGCTTCGAGATGGAGGAAACTATTGAGGTTGTAAGCAGGACCTGTGCATACACCAATCATACCATCCTTTCCGAGGCTCTTGAAAAGTGGCCGATTAAGTATTTGCAGAAGGTAGTTCCACAGCTTATGCCGATTATCTGGGAGCTGGATAAGAGAGCAGCGATTAAGTATGACGATCCGAAGGTACAGATTATCGATAAGGACTTAAGAGTACATATGGCTCATATTGATATTCATTACGGATTCTCGGTAAACGGTGTAGCTGCTATCCATACAGAGATTTTAAAGGATACCGAGCTGAACCATTTTTACAAGATTTATCCGGAAAAGTTCAATAACAAGACAAACGGTATCACCTTCAGAAGATGGCTGATGGCTTGTGACAAGGAGCTTGCAGCATGTATTACCAAGGCAATCGGTGATGGCTGGAAGAAGGATGCAGATGAGCTTGAAAAGCTTCTTGCATTCAAGAATGATAAAGCATTCTTAAATGAAATCAAGGCAATCAAGAACGATAAGAAGCAGCTTCTTGCACAGTATATTCTGGAGAAGGAAGGACAGGAGATTAATCCGAAGTCCATCTATGATATCCAGATTAAGAGACTTCATGAGTATAAGCGTCAGCAGATGAACGCACTTT
>CAYLWP010000028.1:0-22119 GCA_964387365.1 uncultured Roseburia sp.
ATCAGTTCATTATAAAAATTTAATTTTTTTGTCTTGACAACTGACCCATTATACTGTATCTATGAACCGGCTTGTGACAGAGGAATAAGATGAGGTTGTTATGTTAGAAAGAACAGACTTTGTAAAAAAGCAAATTATTTTTCTGTTTGCTAATAAGGGAGAAAAGATATCTTTTAAAAATGACAACATAGTTATAACTGACAAGGAAGGAAAAATAAAGTATCAGGTTACCTGTTATTTAGTATTCATATTGTTTGTTGTTGGAGATACGTCTATTACAACAGGGATTATTAGAAGGGCTAAAAAATTCGGTTTTGTAATATGCCTTATGACACAATCATTTAAACTGTATTCGATTATAGGTAATAGAATGGAAGGAAATACATTGCTTCATCGCAAGCAATACGAGTATGCGCAAACGGATATTGCACAATTCTTGGTGGAAAATAAAATAAGTAATCAAAGACAGGCATTAATTACTTTCAGAAGAAAGAGCATAGCCAATAAAGAGGCAATAGCTAAATTGGACGAATATCGGGAACAACTGCAAAAGGAGAAATTCGATGTGAAAGCTTTATTAGGAATTGAAGGCTCGGCATCCCGCGTATATTTTCCGCAGATGTTTGATAACACAAACTGGAAAGGGCGCAAGCCACGAATTAAGAGTGATTATATTAACACAACTTTGGATATTGGGTATAATATGCTGTTCAATCTGGTTGATTCATTATTACAGGTTTATGGATTTGATGTATATTGTGGTGTGTATCACAAAGAGTTCTATATGAGAAAATCATTAGCCTGTGACCTAATGGAGCCGATGAGACCGATTATTGATTTGGAAGTAAGGAAAGCAATTAATTTGGGACAGTGTAAAAAGGAAGATTTTCAAATCATACAGCAGCAGTATACACTTGATTATAAGAAATCACCGTCGTATGTTTCCTTTTTGATGAATGCGATATCAGATAATAAGGATACTATGTTTTTGTATATACAGAAATATTATCGAGCATTTATGAAAAATAAAGACATAGAGGACTATACGAGATTTGAGGTGATAGTATGATAGTAGTGAGTTATGATATATCAGATGATAAGAAAAGAAACAAATTTTCCAAGTATCTTACAAAGTTTGGGCATAGAATACAGTACTCAGTATTTGAAATTGATAACAGCGAGAGAGTGCTTAGCAATATTATGGAAGATATTGAAAATAAATTTATGAAAATATTCGGGCAGGAGGATAGCGTATATATATTTAACATGTCCTCAAGCTGTAAGGTTACGCGATATGGTTATGCAAAGAATGAAGAGAGTACATTAAAGATAATTCAGTAGTTGCAAACCTAAGTCTTAATATCTTATAATGAAAGAAAAGTTCTATAAAATGAAGAATATTTTGGATAAAAAATATAAAAATGTAGGTTCTATAATAAAGAAATATATGCATAATGCAGATATAAGGGTTTTATAGAACTTTGAAATTTCTACTGTTGTAGATCTAGTAACATTTGTTAAATTATTATGAAATCACAATCCACATATTGACGCGATATGTGAAGTGTGCGAATTATTTTATAAAAAATGGAGCATAATATGACAGAATTAGAGGAATATTATAATAAATTTAATGAGGAAAAGCGCCTGAATTCCCGCCACGGGCAGGTGGAGTTTCGGGTTTCGATGAAGTACATACGGGAGTATTTGCAGGAATGCGAGAAAGGCGGCAGAGAAAAAAACGAGATTAAGCTGCTTGATATCGGTGCCGGAACGGGGCGGTATTCGGTAGCGATTGCAGAGGAAGGCTACGATGTAACGGCTGTGGAGCTGGTAAAGCATAATCTTGGTCTGCTGAAGGCAAAAAACAGTACCGTAAAGGCAATACAGGGAAATGCCTTGAAGCTGAAAAAGCTTGCGGATGAGCAGTTTGACGTAACGCTGCTCTTCGGACCGATGTATCATCTTTTTTCCGAGGAGGAAAGGCTGCAGGCTCTTTTAGAGGCAAAGCGTGTAACCAAAAAGGGCGGCGTGATTCTGGTTGCCTATGTGATGAATGAATACGGCGTGCTGACCTATGCTTTTAAGGAAAAGCATGTAATGGAATGTGTGGAGCAGAAGCGTTTTACGGAGGACTTTCATACGATTTCCGAGCCCAAGGACTTGTATGATTATGTGAGAATTGAGGATATTAATGCCTTGAAGGACAAGGCAGAGCTTGAACGGATTAAGCTTCTTTCGCCGGATGGTCCGGCAAATTATATGCGACCGTTTTTAAATCAGCTGACGGATGAAGAGTTTGAGGTGTTTATTCAATACCAGATGGCTACCTGCGAGAGGCCGGAGCTGGTCGGCGCAGGGGCGCATACGGTGGACATACTTAGAAAGATGTAACTGTTCAGAGCCAGGCTCTGAATAGTTACGAATATGATTCAGAAAAAGCAATTAATGTGGAGGCAGTTATGGATATCAATGAGGTATTAAGCAGGCTGGATCAGCTATTTACAGAGCAGAATCAGGAAAATATCGAGAGCTTTTTGGCAACACATCGGGAGGCGGCAATACAGGAAGAGGACTATGCTTCCTTGCTTGCTTTATACAATGAGACAATTGGATTTTACCGCGAAACAGGAGCTTATGACAAATCCTTGGAGATGTGTCGTAAGGCGCTGGAGCTGGCCTCTTCCATGAAACTGGAGGGAAGTATTCCCTATGCCACCACTCTGCTCAATGCGGCAAATGCCCATAGGGCGGCAGGAAAGCTGCAGGAGTCTCTGGAGCTGTATCGCAGAGTATTTCCGGTATATGAAAAGCTGCTTTCGCCAAACGACATGTACTATGCGAATCTCTATAATAATATCAGCCTTCTTTATCAGGAACTGCAGGAATTTGCGCAGGCAAGGGAGGAGCTGCAAAAGGCACTTCGAATCACCCTGGCAAATCCCGGCGCGGAATTTGAAGTGGCGGTGACGTATGCCAATCTTGCCAATACCTGCATACAGCTTGGCGAGGCGCCGGAGGCAAAGGAATATGCACAGAAGGCAATCGCCAGGTTTGAGGAGCAGCAGGTGGATGATGCGCATTACAGCGCAGCCTTGTCTGCACTTGGAAGCCTCTATTATCAGGAGGGCGATTACGAAAAGGCAATCGGGGCAATGGAAAAAAGCAGGGATTGCGTAGCACGCTATCTTGGGAAAAATAACATCCAGTATGAACGCCTTTCGGAGAATATCGGGCTGATTCGTCAAAAATTGGCAGCAGAGAATCCGGCAGACATTAAGGGCTTGGAGCTTTGCCGGCGTTATTATGAGGAATCCGGCAAAAAGATGATTGCCGGAAAGTTTCCGGACTATGAGAACAGGATTGCCGTAGGACTTGTTGGGAAAGGCTCTGACTGCTTTGGCTTTGATGATGCGCAGTCAAGAGACCATGATTTTGGTCCGAGGTTTGTTATGTGGGTAACAAGGGATACCTATGAGGAAATAGGAGAAGCTTTACAGCAGGCTTATGAGGAGCTGCCGACTGCTTTCCTTGGAACCGAACGAATCGAAACCTTTCACGGAAGAGACAGAGCGGGCGTTATGGTGATAGAGGATTTCTATAAGGGTCTGACGGGAATTGATAATATAAGTGATATTAGTGTCACAAAATGGCTGGAAGCACCCGAGTATGGTCTTGCGGCGGCGGTAAATGGCGAGGTATTCTGTGACGCAGAAGGTATTTTTACGGAGTGGAGAAAGTGCTTGCAGACATATTATCCGAAGGCAGTCCGGTACAGAAGAATTGCAGAGGAGTGTGCTCTTTTTTCACAGAACGGCCAGTATAATCTGCCCAGAATGCAAAAAAGAGGTCAGCTGGTATCGGCAGAGCTTGCAAAGGCAGAGTGCGTGAAGCATGCCATGAAGCTACTGTATTTATTGGAAAGAGAGTATGCACCACATGATAAGTGGTTATATAAGGGTCTTGCTGAACGCGAAGAGAAAAAGGGACTTTTGCTTTCTGCCTGCAAGCAGGTGGGGCAGGAGGAAGGACAGCTTATGAAGCTGATAGAGCAGATTAGTCTGTTGTCTGTACAGGAGGAAGCTGCAGGTGAGATTACTTTATTAATCGAGCGATTGGCGGTTATTTTTGCGGCTGCGTTAGAGCAGTACGGAATCGTAGGACACGCGGCTCCCTATCTGGATGCCAATACGCAGGAGATTCTTATTAAGAGTGATGCGTTGTCAGCCGCAGGGGAAGATGTGATTGACAGTCTGGCACTTGCGATAGTCAAGGCAGAGTTTGAAGCCTTCGACAAGGTGCAGAACGAGGGAGGACGTGCAAGCTGTCAGAATAACTGGCCGACCTTCAAGGTTATGCGCATGAGTCAGTATAAAACGTGGGACGAAGATATGCTTTTGCAGTATCTTGCTGATTTTAAGATTAATTTCAGTAGGGGAAGAAACCTGATAGAAGAAAAATACGCCCGAATGATGGCTTCCACCGCACCGGAGCAGTATGCGCAGTTTGCGGATAAACTGCCGGCAATATCTGAGGAAAAGCGTATGATTATGGAAGAAATCATTCGCCTGCAGGTGCAGTGGATGGAGGAATTTGCAGTACAGTACCCGGGGCTTGCGGACAATGCAAGAGTGATTCATACTAGCGAGGATACGCCGTTTGACACCTCTTATGAGACCTACCTGCGAGGCGAGCTTGGCACATATTCTGACAAAATGCTGGAGCTGTACGGCAGGTATATCGTCGCACATGCACAGGCGGGCAAAAATGTTGCGCGCGAAATCATGCGGAATACCATACAATTCTATGGGTATGGCTCCTTTGAGGAGGCAATGGCACAAAACTAATGTGAAAGTAATTGACAATTTCCACATAACACCTCTATACTATACACAAAGAGATTACGGAGGTGTCAGAATGATAGATATTACTTGCTAATTAAGAGAACTTAATAACATGGTAACGTGATGTGATTGCGAAGATATTGCGAAGTTACATATTTTTGTATGCGTTGTCATGCCAGGCAAGGAATCATTCTAACATCGTGAGAAATATATGGATTTTTTGACATAGGCAATAGGACTATGTAGGAAAAGGTTTATTCAGGGTGCAGAATTTTTCTGCACCTTTTTGCGTGCACTGCACAGGCTTGTTTTAGTGCTGTCTATGCAGACTTGATGCTTGCTCTTGGCATGGTAATGCCGGTGAGGGAGGTATTGTATGTCTCAGATAAGTGTAAATCATTTGACTTTTTATTATGAAGTGACAATATCACTTAGTAATGGAGAACAGACGAAGGTCATGCTGGCAGTACTTTTTTCCAGGGATGAGCATTTTCTGTTAATTGATGAGCCGACCAACCATCTGGATGCGCCGACCAGAGAGGTTGTCAGAGAGTATTTGAAGAAGAAAAAGGGTTTATTCTTGTTTCACACAACAGAGATTTCCTCGACCAATGTATTGACCATGTGCTTGTCATAAATAAGACGAATATTGAAGTTTATCAGGGTAATTTTACGACATGGTGGGAGAATAAGCAGAGACAGGATGACTTTGAACGTGCAGAAAACGCAAAGCTGAAAAAAGAGATTGGGCGATTGCAGGAGGCTTCCAATCAGGCACACCAATGGGCGGATCATGTGGAGGCAACCAAAATCGGAAAAAAAGTCTGCAAAGCATGAAAAAAGCATAGATGCGCGAGCCTATATCGGAGAGAAATCAAGACGCATGCAGATGCATCGTAAGAATTTGGAACGTAGGCAGGAAAGAGCGATAGAAGAGAAGTCCGGCTTATTAAAAAATGTGGAAGAGGCAGAGAACTTAAAGCTTTTTCCTTTGCGGCACTACAAGGATACGTTAGTAAAGCTGGAGGAGGTTCAGATTCGGTACGGGACAAAGCTGTTGCCACCGGTGAGTCTGGAAATCCGGAATGGTGACCTCGTGGTATTACAGGGGGCAAATGGCTGCGGAAAGTCAAGTCTGATTAAGGTGTTGCTGCAAAGGCTTGCTGACAAAGAGGATATAGCTTATACAGGAAGAATAGAAAGAGCAAGCGGTTTGAAGGTTTCCTATATTTCACAGGATACATCGTATTTAAAAGGGACTTTAGAGGAGTACGCCGGGGAACAGGATTTGGACTATACGCTGTTTTTTGGCATTGCTTCGTAAGCTTGATTTTTCAAGAGAACAGTTTGAAAAGCGAATCGAGGATTATAGTCAGGGGCAGAAGAAAAAGGTTTTGATAGCCGGAAGTCTTTGCACGCAGGCGCATCTGTATATTTGGGACGAGCCGCTTAATTACATTGATGTCTTTTCACGCATGCAGATTGAAAATCTGATTCTGGAATTTGCGCCAACGATGCTATTGGTAGAGCACGACCATGCTTTTGTAAATAAGGTTGGAACGTATGTGAAAAAACTGTAAATTGCGCGGAAAATATTGAAGTTGTGCTTTATAATGCGATATAATTGAAATAGTACCTATTTTTAGAGACAATATCGAAAACTACTTTTGAGTGCAGGCAATCATGGGGTGTCTCTTGCGTGTAACATAGCTGTAAAGCAGAAAGATAGCGAGGAACAATATGGCATATATAGAGTTTAATGAGATTACAAAGAAATATAAAAGCGGGGAAACGGAAATCCTGGCACTTAATAAGGCAAGCTTTGAAGTAGAGCAGGGTGAGCTGGCAGTTATCTTAGGTTCTTCGGGAGCCGGTAAGACAACTGCGCTGAATATTCTCGGAGGAATGGATGTGGCAACGTCAGGCCAAATTATTGTTGACGGGAAGGATATCACGAAATACAGCCGGAAAAAGCTGGTAGGCTATCGAAGAACGGATATCGGCTTTGTTTTCCAGTTTTACAATCTGGTGCCGAATCTGACAGCGCTTGAGAATGTAGAGCTTGCAACCCAGATCTGTAAGGACTCCTTAAATGCGGCAGAAACACTCGAAAAGGTAGGACTTGGCGAGAGACTGAATAACTTTCCTGCGCAGTTATCCGGTGGTGAACAGCAAAGAGTATCGATTGCAAGAGCACTGGCAAAAAATCCCAAGCTGTTATTATGCGATGAACCGACAGGTGCCTTGGATTATAATACGGGAAAGCAGATTTTGCAGCTTTTACAGGATACCTGCAGAAAAGAAGGTATTACCGTACTGTTGATTACGCACAACTCTGCGCTTGCGCCGATGGCGGACAGACTGATTCGTTTTAAGAGCGGAAGGGTAATTGAGATGAGTACGAATCCGAATCCGACACCGATTGCGGAGATTGAATGGTAAGTGTTGCAGGATGAAAAAGGGATGGTTGTTAGTATGAAAGCAAGTAATAAAGATATATGGCGTTCGATTAAACAC
Organism: uncultured Roseburia sp.; assembly: GCA_964387365.1. Lineage (GTDB taxonomy): Bacteria > Bacillota > Clostridia > Lachnospirales > Lachnospiraceae > COE1. The sequence goes on from CAYLWP010000028.1 coordinate 7,362, forward strand.
AATAAAAAACGATTCTTTTCCCTGATGCTGATTACGATTCTCGGTGTGACCATGCTTACGGGGCTTAGAGCTGCGTGTCAGGATCTCAGGATTACGGCAGATGCTTTTTATGATGAGCAGAATCTGCATGACATTTGTGTCGTTTCTACATTAGGCTTGGTAGATGAGGATGTAGAAGCACTTGCGGCATTAGAGGAAGTGGAGCTGGCAGAGGGAACCTACAGCGAAACCGTAAAGGTCTGGCTTGGCGAGCAGAATAAAAGTGCAGAGGTTAAGCTGATTAGCAAGGCAGGAATCAGTATGCCGTATCTACAGGAAGGAAAGCTCCCGGCAAAGGCTGACGAGATAGCCGTTACGGAGAATTTCCTGCTTGCTACGAAGAAAAAAATCGGAGATACTGTTGTCCTTGATGAGGAGGAAGAGGAGGATTACGAGGAGGAGTCAGAGCCTAATTTTAAGATTACGGAATATAAGATTAGCGGTGTTGTCATTGACCCGATGAATGTGAACAGTCAGGATGAAATGATGGCATTTCGTTCCAATTCCACAACGGATTATACCTTTTTTGTATTACCGGAGGCTGTGGAAAGTGATATTTATACAGCGGTTTATCTGACTGTAAAGGGTTGTGATGAACTGCTATGCTATGACGACGGCTATGGCGACAGCGTGCAGGACGTCATTGACAGAATCAATGCGGAGGTAAAGGAAAATCGTCAGCAGATACGCTATGAAAAAATTCTGAACGAGGCATTGGAAGAAATAGCAGATGCAAAGGCTGAGGCAGATGAGGAATTTGCCAAGGCGGACAAGGAAATAGCAGATGCAAAGGCAGAGCTTGCGGATGCAAGAGCAGAGCTTGCGGATGCCAGGGCTGTGATAGATGACAACTGGACAACCTTAGAGCAGGGCGAAGCAGAGCTCCGACAGGCAAGAGAGCAGCTTGTTGAGCTGGCAAGTCAGATAACAGAGCTTGCGCAGATTCCGGGAATGGATGTGACTGCCCTTCAGCTGCAGTACGAGGCAGGACTTGCTGAGGTTGATGCGAAGCAGGCTGTCATTGATGAGAGCTGGATAGAGCTTGTTGAAGCCGATATTGATTTGGAGGAAGGGGAAGCAGAGCTTGCAGACTCAGAAGCGGAACTGGAATCCAATATAGCAGAGCTTGAGGAAGAACGGGAAAAGGCTTACCGGGAAATTGCAGATGCCGAGGAAGAAATCCGGGATTTGGAAACGGCACAGTGGTATATTCAGGATAGAAATTCTTTAAGCGGTTATGCAAATGTGGCAAGCGATGCTGACTGTATTGAGTCTGTCGGCAGAGTGTTCCCGATTATCTTTTTCCTGGTTGCCATATTAATCGGTCTGACTTCCATTACCAGAATGGTTGAGGAAGAGAGAGGACTGATTGGTACTTACAAGGCGCTTGGATTTTCAGACAGGGAGATTCGGCGCAAGTACACGATCTATGCGTCAGGTGCGAGCATTCTGGGCGGAATCATCGGTGATATTTGCGGCTTTATTGTATTGCCAAAGATTATTTTCGCTATTTTTGCTGTTTTATATCAGTTACCGGAGTATCAGTTTACCTTTGATGCCGTATATGGTATCGGCGGTGTGGCATTATTTGCAGGAGGAATTATGGTTGCGACATATTCCGCATGCAAGTTATCGCTTCATCATATGCCGGCAAAGCTGATGCGGCCAAAGTCACCAAAGGCGGGCTCGCGCGTATTTTTGGAAAGAATAACACCTGTCTGGTCGAGATTGTCATTCCTGAATAAGGTAACGGCAAGAAATCTGTTCCGTTATAAAAAACGTCTGTTTATGACGGTTGGTGGCATTATGGGCTGTACTGCTCTGCTGTTATGCGGATTTGTTGTAAAGGATTCCGTATCTGAGCTGCTCAAGGGACAGTATCATCGTATCTATGCGTATGATATTATGGCAGTTGCGGCGGAGGATGAAAATGATACACTGACAGAATATATGGAAGAGATTCCTGAGATAGCGGATTACCGAAATCTGCTGATTGACTCCTTAAAAATCATCAATGAGGATGGAAAAGAGGAATCCGTACAGCTCTTTGTGCTTCCGGGCGATACAGACCTGAAAAATTATATCCGTCTTGAAAATGCAAAGGGAGAAGAGGTTGAGCTGGCGCAGGACGGTATACTTGTCACGCAGAATGCGGCGAACCGACTGGGATTCGATGTGGGAGACAAGGTATTTTTGCAGAATCTGAAGCTGGTGCAGAAGGAAGTGAAGGTTTCGGGACTGGTTACGAACTACCTTGGCAACAATGTGTATATGACGCAGACGGTATATGAGGAGCTGTTTGGCGAGTATCAGCCAAACGGAGTATTGGCGAATGTGACAGATGATTGCGAGAACCCTGTGGAAGTAGCAGACGAGCTTGGAGAAAGGGAAGGAATTCTTACGGCTGACAGTCTTCAGGAGCGTAGGGATCAGTTTGAGGTTGCTTTTTATTTGATTAATGTTATTGTTTATATTATTATCATTATGGCAGCAGGACTTGGTCTGGTAGTTTTATTTACCCTGTCTACCACCAATATTTCAGAGCGTGAACGAGAGCTTGCAACAATAAAGGTTCTTGGATTTTATGATAATGAAGTTCATTCGTATGTAAATAAGGAGACATTGATTCTTACAAGCTTAGGCATTCTGCTTGGATTGCCGGTCGGACGTTTCCTTGGTGGATGTCTCACGAATGCACTGAATATGCCGGGTATCTACTTTGCAGTTAAGCTGCAGCCGGTAAGCTATCTGATTGCAACAGCGTTGTCTATCGGCTTTGCGCTGCTGGTTGATTTCCTGACAGATAAAACACTTGACCACATTGATCCGGTTGAGGCATTAAAGAGTATAGAATAAACAGATTGAGGTAACCGGGAATGACGAGAGAAAAAAATAAAATACAAATAGTGATTTTCATACTGATCTTTATTTCTGCAATCGTTTGTGTTTTTTATTTTGGCAACAGGAAAGCCGGATTTCATGAGGATGAATACTATTCCTATTATTCGACCAATTATGTACAGGTGAGTGATGCCCGACAGTGAATGGACACCACAGAGTCGTTATTTTAATGAATTTGTAGTGTTGGACGGACAACAGTTTCAGTATGACTTGGTGAAAACTGTACAGTCCTGAGATGTGCATCCGCCGATGTATTATTGGATCTTGTATACGGTCTGCTCTCTGTTTCCGGGTGTTTTTTCAAAATGGTTTGTACTTGGTATTAATATTGTGGCGTACGGAATATCGCTGGTATTTATTTACTTGACGGCAGGAAGATTATTTGGAAAAACGCATAAAGCGTATTTGCCCCTGCTTGTTACAGCGTGCTTTGCATTTTCGCCGGCTACAATCAGCAGTGTGATGTTTATCAGGATGTACGCTTTGCTTGCATGTTTGATATTGATTTCTTTTTATCTGCATGTACGCGCATGGCAGGAAGACAGGATGACGCATCCGGTCTTTTTGCTGATGATGGCAGTGCTGGTGTATCTGACCTATCCAGCCTGTTTAGGGCAGATGTTTCGAGGACAAAGAGGTGCCTAGGCAACAGACAGCTTCTTTGATTTGTCAAATACCGGGGAGAGAATCGGAGCCTTTGCGGAGCTGACAAATGAGTATCTGTTTCAGGGCTTTTTACCGTTAGTCCTTCTCATCATAGTTGTTGTATTACTATATGTTATTTGGAAACGCAAATATTCTTTTACGGACGAGGCGTTGCTGCTTGGTATTATGGCGGTTACAGCAGCAGGCTATCTGCTGGCGGTATCAAAAACAGCACTTTTACTGGGTGACTCTTCCGTAAGGTATATTCTTCCGATTTTTGGAGTTCTCTTATTAACGGTAGCGGCGACATTTGTAAAGCTGCAGGAATGGCTGGAAAACGGGCGTTTTTTGACCGGATTACTGGTTGGTATACTGTGCTTTATTCTGGTTGGTGACGGAGCTGGCATGCTGAATGGAAAAATATTATTCCTATTTCCGGAAGGGGCTCAAAGGACGGCGTATGCCGAGGTGCATGCACTGGTTCCGGCTGTTTATTATAATAACTGAATACCTTTTTTTTCACATTCCTTAACCATTTCGTCAGGCCAGATAGAAGACTGAACCTCACCGATATGTGCTTTTCTTAAAAAGAACATACAGATACGGGACTGACCGATACCACCGCCGATGGTATATGGAAGCTCTTCGTTGATAATCGCCTTCTGGAAAGGAAACTCGGCACGTTCCGGACAGCCTGCCTTTTCAAGCTGAGAGAGAAGCGCATCCTTATCAACACGAATACCCATAGAGGAAAGCTCTAAGGCAATGTCCAATACAGGATAGTACACAATGATATCAGCATTCAGTGCCCAGTCATCATAGTCCGGAGCACGGCCGTCATGAGGCTTGCCGTTTTCAAGCTTATCGCCAATCTGCATGATGCAGACAGCACCCTTTGCCTTTGCGATATAGTATTCTCTTTCCTTCGGTGAATTGTCAGGGAAGATCTCTGCCAGCTCCTGTGTGGTAACGAAGAAAATATCGTGCGGCAGAATCTCTTCTATGTAATCGTACTGGATAGCCAGATACTTTTCTGTTTTTCTAAGGCACTTATATACATCCTTTACAGTGTCCTTTAATGTTTCTATTGTACGCTCTTCCTTGCTGATAACCTTCTCCCAATCCCACTGGTCAACGAAGATGGAGTGGATATTGTCAGCTACCTCGTCACGACGAATGGCATTCATATCTGTGTAGATACCCTCATCATAAGCAAAGTTATATTTCTTTAATGCATATCTCTTCCATTTTGCAAGAGAATGTACAACCTCAGCTTCCTTGCCGTTCTGTTCCTTGATATCAAAGGTAACAGGACGTTCAACACCGTTTAAATTATCGTTCAGACCGGACTTTGGATCTACGAACAATGGCGCAGATACACGAGTCAGATTCAGGCGCTGTGCCAGCAAATTCTGGAAAAAGTCTTTTACAGTCTTGATTGCATACTGAGTATCATGCAAATCAAGAGCAGACTGATAATCTTTAGGAATAATTAATTGTTCCATTTCGGGTTCTCCTCTCGTTGGAAGTCCTTTTGACCTCCGCATACGGTTATAATTATATCATACATGGAAACATTTGCAAGAATGAGAATTAGGATATATTTTTCAGGTTGCGAGAGGTCGGCATGGCTCATGTGTAATGTCGTGCCACACCAGCCGTCTGGTGTGGGCACTTAGTACCCACTGTGCGTAAATTGAATATACCCGACTGGAAGAGCATTATTGTGCATGCAGTCGGGCAAGGAGTGACAAAATCCCAACTGAAAGAAGAAAAAGCGAGATTAGTTGGTGTTTCAGTCCGTAAATATATCAACTGAATAGTAGAAATCAAAAATTAGTTGGGTTTTGTATTCGTACCAATTACAAACAGAAACTGAATTTAGGCAAGAACTTTTTTGAGAAAATAGAGCTTTATGTTATAATAATAAAGGTAACAATGTATATCAGTGCTATAAGGAGCTGGTCAAATGGGGTTATTTACAAAAAAAATAGGAACTGTGTTCCTGAAAGAAACAAGTGATGTTGCAGAATATATAGAAAAGATGGAGAAGTTAAAAGAACAGGCTTTGGATGAAGTGAAGAAGAAAATAGAGAAGCAGATTAATCTGGCTGCATATGGTGAACAAGGAGAGCAGAATATTGCATTCCAATTAAGAAACAGCGGTATTGATATGTATGTTTTGCATGATATTTTTCTTGCATATGGTGAAATGTCAGCACAGATAGACTATTTGGTTGTTACAAGAAAGCACGTTTATGTGATAGAATGCAAGAACCTATATGGTAATATAGAGATTGACAACAGGGGGAATTTCATTCGCAGTTGTCAGATTGCAGGAAAGTGGATGAAAGAAGGAATGGAGTCGCCGATTACGCAAAATGAACGCCATATGCTTGTGCTAAAGGAATTGAGAAAGAGCAGTAAGAGTAATTTCCTGACCAAAATGTTATTTGAAAAGAATTTTGAAACCATGTATAAATCAATCGTCGTATTGGCAAATCCTAAAACAATTTTAAATGACCGTTTTGCAAAACGGGAAGTGAAAGAACAGGTTATACGAGCAGATCAATTGATACAATACATAAAAAATACGGATGCTTCCTCTAATGATACTAGTATGAATGAGGAAGAAATGCATAAACTGGCATTGTTTTATCTGAATCATAATCAACAAAAGAGTTCAGATTACACATTGCAATATCAAAAATTAGTACAAGATGTGGAAAAGAAGACAATTAATCCAATTGAGGAAGAAGTTACCATAAGAGAAGACAAAGTAGAAATATCGGCAGTGCAAGAAGAAAGAGAAGAACTTATAAATCGGTTAAAAGCATTCCGATTAGAGCAAAGCAAAAAAGAAGGAATCAAACCGTATTATATTTTCAACGATGCACAAATGAACGATTTACTTAGTAAAGCACCGAAAAATGAAGAGGATTTATTGGAAGTCTCCGGATTTGGAAAGGTAAAAGTTGAAAAATACGGAGACATAATATTGGAAATATTAAGAGGAAAAGGACAGAACTAATCATGTTAAGAGATTGTGATTTGGATAAAATAACAGATGGAAAGCGATATCAGTTAGCTGATATGGTGAAGGCGGATTGTGACGATTGTAAGGGATGTAGTGCATGCTGTCATGGGATGGGGAATTCCATCGTGCTTGATCCGCTTGATTTGCACCGCATCTGCGCACATTTGGGATTGAAGTTTGAAGCATTACTCGGCGACAAAATTGACCTGAATATTGTAGATGGGGTGATTCTGCCGAATCTGAGGATGAATGCGGAAAAGGCGGGAGAACCGTGCGGATTTTTGAATGAAGAAGGACGTTGCAGTATCCATCCGCACAGACCGGGGATATGCAGAATCTTTCCGCTTGGGAGAATCTATGAGGATGGAAGCTTTTCTTACATTTTGCAGGTGCATGAGTGCGCCAAGGAGAATAAGTCAAAGGTAAAAGTCAGCAAATGGATTGATACACCGGATGTAAAACGCAATCAGAAGTTTGTTGCAGACTGGCACTATTTTCTGAAGGCTGTGCAGCAGTATCTGTTGGAACAGGCGGAGGATGAGCTGATAAAAAGGATAACGATGCAGATATTGCAGTATTTTTATATCGAGCCATATGATAAAGAACGCGATTTCTATGAACAGTTTGATTTACGTCTGGAGCAGATGAAGAAGATGCTTGGGGTGTAAAAACGTATAGCTTTTGATAGTATATTCAGAAAATATTTTCTGTAAACAAAAATAATATCAATCATAAAATTGACAATATATATAAACACTACTATTGCAAAATAATTATAAAAGAAACATAATAAAGAAAGATAATACAGTCAAATGTATTAAGTCATACAAAAATGCAAAGTGTTAGTAAGATGTTATTTCAAGTTTATGGAAGCAATGCATTATATCAATGGGCAGCCATGATAGGTGTATTGGTTGGGTTGATTTTGTTAAACGAGTTTTCAAGAAGAACAAAGGTCGGCGGATTAATCATGTTCGGTGTTATTCCAATCGTGCTGACTATTTACTTTGTGGCAGTTGCTGTTGGAGCGGTAAACAATGCAGAATGGGCATTAAATAATCAGACCTACTTATATATGAACGGCTGGTTCCATTATGCTAAGCTTTATGCATCACTCGCAGGCTGTATTGGATTTATGATGATAAAGTACGGCTGGGGAATCGGTAAGAAGCATTGGTTCAAGGCATTTCCGTTTGCTATTGTGGCTATCAATATTTTAATTGCCGTAGCAAGTGATTTTGAATCTGCAATAAATGGATGGAATGAATGGTGGAAGTCCTCCGAAGGCGTTTGGCTATATGGTGGCTGGCATAATGTTATGAATGGTATTGCAGGTATCTTAAATATCTTCTGTATGACAGGCTGGTGGGCTGTTTATTCTTCAAAGGACAAGAAGGATATGATTTGGCCGGACATGATTTGGGTATATATTCTTGTATACGATGTATGGAACTTTGCTTATACATATAACTGTCTCCCGACACACGCATGGTTTTGTGGAGTTGCGTTGCTCCTTGCGTCAACAATCGCGGCATTATTTTGGAATAAAGGAGGCTGGATTATGAATCGTGTCAATACACTATGTATGTGGTGTATGTTTGCACAGGTTTTCCCGCTGTTCCAAGAGACTATGGCAGATGGAACAACTTTCTTCCCTTGGGCGACAATCTCAACACAGTATGTCGGTGGAACGGATGCCATGAGCAGTATCACAGCAGGAAGCTCAGCGGGCGCTGATCCAACCGCAATGACAGTTGTAAGTGCATTGGCATTAATCGTAAACCTGATTGCTCTTATCTATATTATTGTTCATTCTGTTAAGACAAAGACAAATCCTTATAAGGGAGAGGCCTTTACGGAATTTAAGTATTACAAGGATGCAAAGGCAAGAGCAGATATATAATATAATTCGTATGAAAAGAACCGGAATGCAAAATACCGGTTCTTTTTTTGCATCTTACCACCCTCCTGCTGCATCTTCCCCATCGTCATATTGAACCGGAAAAGGAAAAAAAGTATAGTGACAGCAGAAGGGAGATGCAGGAATGAGTGAAGCAATCAGAGTAGAACATGTAAAGAAATATTATGGTGATGTGAAGGCGGTAGATGATATCAGCTTTTCGGTGGAGCAAGGAGAACTGTTTGGCTTTTTAGGGGTAAACGGTGCCGGGAAATCGACCACAATCAATATGCTTTGCACATTATTTCCGCCAACCTCCGGTAAGGCTGTCATCTGCGGTTATGAGCTTGGAAAGCAAAATGAGCAGATTAAGCGGCATATCGGTGTGGTGTATCAGAATAATTGTCTTGATAAGCTGCTGACGGTAAAGGAGAACCTGCTTATCCGGGGAAGCCTGTATGAAACGAATAAAAAGAAGCTGTGGGATGGTATTGAGAGAGTGAGCGGAATTTTGGAATTGGAAGAGCTAATGAAGCGTCCGTACGGAAAGCTTTCCGGAGGGCAGAAAAGGCGGTGTGAAATTGCAACCGCATTGCTTCATACGCCGGAGATTTTATTTTTGGATGAGCCGACAACGGGACTTGATCCGGCAACCAGAAAAAGTGTGTGGGATACCTTAACGAAGCTGCAAACGGAAATGAATATGACAATATTTCTCACCACGCATTATATGGAAGAGGCAGCAAGGGCGAATCATATTGCGATTATGGATAAAGGGCATTTGGTACAGTTTGGAACGCCGTTTTCCTTAAAGGAGCAGTTTGCAAAAGATAAATTGCTGATGGTGCCGAAGGAGGCGTACAGGGAAAATATAATTCGCATCTTAGAACAGGAAGGTGTATCGTATCGGCAACGGGAAGAAAGACTGTCAGTTGTTATTGAGAATACAATGCAGGCATTGCCTTTGTTAGAGATGTTACAAACTCAAATTGAGGGCTTTGAGGTAATACAGGGAACGTTGGATGACGTATTCCTGAAGGGACTAGGAGAATAAAAATATGTTGTCTGCAAAAGTTGCCAAGGATTTGTATAGATTGCATGTAACGGAGAGGTATAGGTGATTATGAATGAGTAAATATATAGCGTTAACAAAAAGAAATTGTATGGTGTTTTTAAGGGACAGAGCGGCAGTTTTTTTCTCGCTGCTATCGATGTTGATTGTGTTGCTGTTAATGGGGGTTTTTCTGGGAAATATGAATGTCGATAGTATAACGGATTTATTGTCAGAGTACGGCGGCTTGAGAGATGTGGCACAGGACCATGATAATGCTCTGAATCTGGTTCAGTACTGGACGCTGGCTGGTCTTATGGTGGTGAATGCATTGACAGTAACCCTGACTGTGACAGGCGGGGTAATGTTGTCTGCGGAGGCAATGTTATGCATTTTGGGATATACATTGCTGAATGTTTGTATTTTTGCTATCACCATGTATATGCTTGCCTTATTTGTAAAGAGCAGTGGTGCATGGAGTGGAATTGCGACTGTGGTAGGAACACTGGTTGGATTCTTAGGAGCTATCTATCTTCCCATGGGAAATCTGCCGTCAGGAGTAGCCAAGGTGCTAAAGTATTTACCTATTTTACATAGCACTTCATTGATGAGAAAAATTTGCTGCGAGGAAATCCTAGAGATGACTTTCCGGGATATTCCACAGCCGGTAACGGACGGATACAGAGAATTTATGGGAATCACTGTAACCATTGGGGAGCATGAGCTGAATAATATCGAACAGATGCTGTTCCTTGTTTTATGCGGAGTGGCAGCGTTTTTGGTTATCATTGTGATAGGAAAAAGAAAAAGTATCAGTGACAGATAGGGGGCAGACATGAAGGTTACGATAGTGGATGTGGCACCGGGAGAAGAGGAAGAAATTATTATAAAATGTAATCAGCTGGATGAGCGGCTGATGCAGCTTGAGCATGGAGAGATTTACTATTTTGAAACGGTGGATCAGAAGGTGTTTGCTTACTGTGAAAAAGAGGTTTTTGAGACAAAGAGCAGAATCTATGAGCTGGAAGAAGCATTGGGAACTACGGACTTTTTCCGGGCATCTAAGTCAGTGCTGCTTAACTTAAAAGTGATAAAAAGTCTGTCACCTGCCTTTGGCGGTAGAATTGAGGCAGTCCTGAAAAATGGGGAACATGTGATTATTTCCAGACAGTACGTCGGAATATTGAAGCAGAAGCTCGGATTATAGAAAAGCAGTGCATAGATAATGTGCCTGCGCAAGGTGCGAAAGCATCTGTATAGTTTGCAGGCAGCGGAAAGGCATAGGTGTTTGAATGAAACAACGTATTCATAACGTATTAGATATATTTTTTAAGGTAACAACAGGAATTGTAATCGTGAGTGCGATTTATATTTTATTATTCTGGGGAGCCCAAACCAAGTTTCCGTTAGCACCTTTTTGGGGACAGATTTTGATTACGGCAGCCCTTTGCTCTCTGGTTGGATTGATTGGGGAGCCGGAGCACGAGCTGTCGAAGCTGGCGATGCTGTTACGCATTATCGCCTGCTATGTATATGAAAATATAGTGGTTTTAGGGTGCGGAGTCGGCTTTCATTGGTTTTATCTGTCGAATTGGAAGATGCTGCTTGGCATGGTGGTAGCGATTGCAGTGGTGTTCTTTGGAATTGTGGGACTGTGTTACCGTTCGGATTACAAGACAGCACAGAAAATGAATGAAAAGTTGATGGAAAGATAATGAACCGGCACTCTCACTTAATAACTGAAAATAATAAATCATTTATTGTTAAAAGTTGATAATTTCACTTGCGTGCGCTATAATGTATACAAAACATTGCGAAAATGTTTTGTGGAATACAAAATATAATTATTCATCAGGCACACGTATTTATTACGGATGCTACAAAATAAGTGAGAGAAAATCTCAAGAGGAGGAATTCAAATGAGAGGTAGTTCAGAAGCAAAAAAATCAAGGGGACTTAATGTGAAGATTGTGATTCCGCTTGCAATCGTTGCCATTTTCTCTATTGTAACCATGGTCGTAACGCAGGTGAAGGTAAAGCAGGTACAAAGCGAAATTGTTGTTATGCAGGATGAGGGAATACAGTCCATGCTGGCAGTAGCCAATCTTCGTTATGCGATTATGACAACGCTTGAGATTTACACAGAGGTATCAGCATCCACGGACGCATCGCAGCTTGTCCGAATAGATGAAGTTGCGGCAGCAATTCAGACGAATGTGGATATATTAAACACATTGGAGCCGGCCATGAGTGATACCTGGAACGGAATCGCAACAACCTATGAAAGCGTATTGTCCATGGGAGAAGCGATGACGCAGACATACATTGCGCAGGGAACTGCAGCGGGTAATGCGGCGCTGGGTGAGTTTTTCCCGGTTGCAGGCGGATTGGTATATTCCATGGATGATATATCGGTACAAATGAAGGAAAAGGTAAACGCCTCCATGGCTGCATGTGTTGCTGATGTAGAGATGCTTTCCACTATTTCCCTGATACTTTCGCTGGTGAGCGTAGTACTGATTTTATGGCTTGCAACGATTGTTGTGACACAGGTTGTTAAGCCAATCAGAATCATTAATACCCGCATCAGAAGGCTGGCTGACCATGATCTTACCGCCGAAGAAATTAAGACAAAGCAGAAAGATGAAATCGGAGAGCTTGCAAAATCTTATAATATTTTGCGTACTTCCCTGTCCGATATTATGAACAGCTTAAACGGTTCTACCGATAATCTGGATGGACTGTCTTCTAAGATGGTTGGACAATCTGACATCATTGTAAGTAATATGCATGAGATTACAGATTCTATTAATAGAGTAGTTGTGTCTGCCGGAGAGCAGGAGGTTGATATTGCAAGCTCTATCAGCGAGGTAGAAGGACTTCAGTCAATTGCACGTCAGAATCAGGAAACTTCGGATAATCTTACCAAGGCAAGTACACAGATATCCGTTGCCAGCAAGGAAGGTAATCAGGTTGTTGACGGACTTTACGCAGTCACAAAAGAGAGTGAGCATGCATTTGACCAGATTTTTGAAAGCATTAATCAGATTAAGAATAGTACAGAAAAGATTGGGGAAGCTTCCGGTTTGATTGAAAGTATTGCTTCCCAGACAAATCTGTTATCGCTGAATGCGTCCATTGAGGCAGCCAGAGCAGGAGAAATGGGAAAAGGCTTTGCGGTTGTTGCTGATGAAATCAGAAAGCTGTCAGAAGAATCTGCCCGTAGTGTAAGCGAAATTAACAAGATGCTTCAGGAGCTTCAGGTTAATGTAGATAATGCCAACAAACAGAGCGAAAGTGTTAAATCCGCCGTTGAACGTCAGGTTAGCGGAGTGGAAGACACCCGTGGAAAGTATTCGGATATTTTGGAGAATCTGGAGATTATTGATGAAGAAATCAAGAGTCTTGGTAATGTCAGCAAGATGATGACCGCAAGCTGTGAGAAGGTTAGCGAGGCAATGGGCAATTTATCAAGTACAGCTCAGAGTAATGCCGATGCAACCAGTGCAACGAATGCGGTAGTGGAAGAGGTACTTGCAATGGTAGAGGAAATTGCTGCCGGTTCTAACGATATTAAGAGCCAGTCCAAAGAATTACTGGAAATTGTGAAAACATATCAGTTATAGAATAGCAATAGTATAGCGTAAGTTGGAAATGGGTTGTCTTTCGTGACAACCCATTTTTGGTGGAACGATAAGGAAAACGGGCATACTATAAAATGTAATGTGGTAGAAAAGAATAAGTGTTTAATACAATTAAACAATATTCTGTTATTTGTAAAAGTGTTTAATGTAATTAAACAATATTTCGATATTTACAAAAGTGTTAAATATAACTGAATAATTTTGTTGAAACAGATAATTATGCGTGATATAATAAAACAAAAATGCAACGAGGTGAGATATTTGGTTTTAAGAAAAAGATACATTGAAAAAACAAAACCATTTATTAATCAGGATATCATTAAGGTGTTTGTTGGTGTACGAAGGTCGGGCAAAACAGTATTATTGTCGCAGATTAAGAATATCCTTATAGAAGATGGTGTTTCAAGGGAAAATTTTATTGAAATTAATATGGAATCCATGAAATTTTCCCATATACGCCAAGCAGAAGAATTATATGAATATGTAAGTCGAAAGATTGGTCAAATTGCAGGCAAGGCTTATATTATGCTGGATGAGATACAAATTGTAGAGGGCTGGGAAAGGGCAATTAATTCTTTTCGCGTGGACTTTGACTGCGATATTTATATTACGGGTTCTAATTCCAGACTGCTTTCAGGAGAATTGGCAACGTTTCTTTCCGGCAGATATATACAGATTAAAGTGTATCCGTTCACCCTGTCAGAAGTGAAAGAGTATTTGATGGAGCAGGGAACTTTTGAATCAGATGAAAAGCTTTTTTCGGATTATCTGAAGTACGGCGGTTTTCCGCAAAGATTCGTTTTGCGGGAGGAACAGGCAATCGAAGCCTATCTGCGCGATGTTTACGAAGCAATTGTAATTAGAGATATTGTGGAAAGGCATAGTGTAAAGGATATTTCCATATTGAAACGAGCCTTGGAATTTCTGCTTGATAATATTGGTAATCCGTTTTCGGGTAGAAATATCAGCGGTAGACTGACCTCGGAAGGTATGAAGATTTCCGCTGCAACTTTATTGAATTATATTGATTTTTTCAAAGAAGCCTTTGTTTTATTCAGCGCAAGCAGATATGATATCAAAGGACAGAATATTCTTGCTTCTACCGAGAAATATTATGCAGTTGATGTCGGGCTGCGAAATATCGTAAAAAAAAGTGAGCTGATAGATTCAAGCAAGCTGTTTGAAAATGTTGTATATCTGGAAATGCTTAGCCGTGGCTATGAAGTACAGGTTGGAAAGCTGAATGAGCAGGAAATTGATTTCATTTGCTATAAGGGAAAGGAAAAAATGTATATTCAGGTTGCCTATTTGATAAATGACCATGATATGGACAGGGAGTTTGGCAATTTGGAAAAAATAGAAGATAATTATCCAAAGTATGTGATTAGCGGGGATTTGATTGATTTGAGCAGAAATGGAATTATGCATAAAAATATTATTCAGTTTCTGTTGCAAGAGTAGCCCCTGAATCGCTTGACGAAGACGTCATTTAATGCTATTCTGTAAAAAGCGAAACCGATGAATGAGAGTAGTAAGTATCC
>CAYLWP010000029.1:0-21887 GCA_964387365.1 uncultured Roseburia sp.
AAGTGGAAATTTTCCTGAGAACTCAGGCTGATGTTAGGAAATGATTTTTTCTAAGACATGATGCACTATAGCATACTTTTCAAGTGAAATCTACCCAAATGTAATAATTCGGTCGTGAAATGTAATAATTCGGTGTTTTTTCTCGCTTCTGAGCCGGCATAACAAAAAGGGACTGGTTAAGTTTTTCCTCTTCCAGTCCTTTTACATTTTCTCTTATATCAGCCCGGTTTTACCCCAACGTTCCGATAAATCTGTCAAACGCCTTCTGACCTTCTTCATTTCTCTTGTATACACCGGCATGCTCTAATACCTTGCCGAATACAATACCTACTTCCTTCTCCAGAATATCCATTACGTTGGACTCATCTATCCTGCCCGCATACCTCTGGCTGAATTCGTCTACCCAGTCTGCATGCTTCTCAAGCTCTGCATCCTTGCGGATATCAGCACCGGAAACGATTGCCTTTGCAAGTGCCTCAAGCTCACCCTTTAATCTGGAAGGAAGAACTGCAAGTCCCATAACCTCGATTAAACCGATATTCTCCTTCTTAATATGATGAAGCTCTGCATGCGGATGGTATACACCAAGCGGATGCTCCTTTGTTGTAATATTGTTTCGAAGAACCAGGTCAAGCTCATAGTTCTCTCCGCGCTTTCTTGCAATCGGAGTTATGGTATTGTGCGGCTCACCGTCTGTCTCAGCAAAAATAAATGCCGCTTCGTCCGTATAACCACGCCACTTTGCAAGAATTACATCAGCCAGCTCAATGATTCTGTTGTAGTCCGGATGTGCCAAACGGATAACAGACATCGGCCACTTCACAATGCCTGACTGAATATCCTCGAAGCCCTTTACGCTAAAGCTTCTCTCCACCGGAGCCTTCGCCATGGCAAATTCATAGTTTCCGCCCTGAAAATGGTCATGACTTAAAATAGAACCGCCTACAATCGGCAAATCTGCATTGGAACCAACGAAGTAATGCGGGAACTGCTCAACAAAAGAGAACAGCTTCACAAAGGTGTTGTGTTCAATCTTCATCGGAATGTGCTGACTGTTAAATACGATACAATGCTCATTGTAATATACATACGGAGAATACTGGAAGCCCCACTTATTACCCTGAATCTCAATCGGGATAATTCTGTGATTCTGTCTTGCAGGATGATTGATTCTGCCTGCATAGCCTTCGTTCTCAATACAAAGCTGGCACTTTGGATAGCCGCTCTGCTTCGCATTTTTAGCTGCCGCAATCGCCTTCGGATCCTTCTCCGGCTTAGACAGATTAATGGTAATATCCATCTCTCCGTATTCTGTGTCGGCCTTCCACTTCATATCCTTTTTGATACGGTATCTTCTGATATAATCCGTATTCTGGCTGAAAACGTAATACCAGTCTGTTGCAGCCTTTGCACCCTTTTCCTCATAAAGCTTCTTAAAGGTGTAAATAACATCCGATGGTCTTGGAACCATGCAACCCATGATCTTTGTATCAAACAAATCACGGTATACAATGGTATCATCCTCCATCAGTCCGTTTGCTGCCGCGTAATCGAGCATTTCCTTCAAGAGCCCTTCTAACGGGAATTCCTCCGGCTTGACCGGCGCAAAATCCTCCGGTGCAAATGTACCGTCATATTCCTCTAATCCAAACAGCTCTAACAGTCTGTTTACGGTATAAATGATATCCGCTTCATCAACAAGACCGGCCAAAACACCATAACGCACCAAATCTGTAATATTCTTTGTAATCATCTTTTTTCTTCCCTATCCAACTTTCTTAGAGTACCGCAGGACCGTCACCAATCTCTACTACATAGAAGTCTGCTGCATAGCCAATCTGCTCCTTGTATGCCGCTCCTACCTTCTCGATGAAAGCATCTACTGCTTCTTCCTTCACGATGCTGACTGCGCAACCGCCAAAGCCTGCGCCTGTCATTCTTGCACCTATTACGCCATCCTGTTTCAGAGCCTCTGCCACTAAGGTATCAAGCTCCTTACCTGTTACCTCATAATCATCACGAAGAGAATTATGAGAAGCAATCATCAGCTGACCGAATAAGGTAAGGTCATTGTCCTTTAATGCCTGAACAGCCTTGACTGTTCTCTGATTCTCATATACGGCATGCTTTGCTCTCTTAATCTTAATCTCGTCACCGATTAAGCTCTTATTGGCCTCGAACTCTTCCTCTGTCAGCTCACCGAGAGACTTGATGGAAAGCTTTGTCTGTAGAGCTGCAAGGGCAGCCTCACACTCAGCTCTTCTTTCATTGTACTTGGAATCACCGAGTCCTCGCTTCTTGTTGGTATTCAGAATAACAATCTTTGCACCCTCTAAAACGATTGGTGCATATTCAAAGGATAAATCTGCTGTATCAAGGAAAATAGCAGAATCCTTCTTACCCATAGCAATGGCAAACTGATCCATGATACCGCAGTTTACACCATTGTACTGATTCTCTGAGAACTGACCGATTAAAGCCAGATCCTGGTTGGTTACGTTGAAACCGAATAATTCCTTTAAAATAAATCCTGTCAGTACTTCGATTGAAGCAGAAGAGGATAAACCGGAGCCGTTTGGAATGTTACCGAAGTATAAAATATCAAGACCCTTTGTTACCTCAAAGCCTCTCTTACCGAATGCCCAAACGATTCCCTTGGGATAATTTCTCCAATCACCCGGTGTCTTCTGCTCAATATCTGCCAGTCTGCTTTCACCGATTCCGCTTTTTTCAAAATTCATGGAGTACAGGCAAAGCTTGTCATCGTCACGTAATCTTGCAACTGCATATGTACCGATGGTTAATGCACATGGGAATACATGACCACCGTTATAATCTGTGTGCTCACCAATCAGGTTCACACGTCCCGGTGCAAAGTAAACAGCTGCACCCTTTGCATCGCCAAAAACTTCCTCGAATTTTTTCAATAACTTATCCTTCATATAGTTAGTCTCCTTATTTGTATTCATTTATTTTTCTATCTGTTCATCTCCAGCTGCGGTCCGGTTGACTGATGATTTGCAATAATCGAATCAATCTCACGCAGATTAGAGGACGGTAAATCACCCGGAATGGTATTCTTAACAGCCGCAGTCGCATTACCGTATTCCATTGCCTTGCGGCAGTCCATGTTATGGGCAAGCAGACCGTACAGCGCACCCGAGATATACGCATCACCGCTGCCGATTCTGTCTACAACATCAATGTTCTCATATGCCGGCTCCTGAACAAAGCAGTCATTCATCGCATCATAGATGCAGGAACCAAAGGAATGAGTCTTTGGTGAATGAACAATACGCTGTGTTGCCGCAACAACACTAATCGGATATTCCTTGGTAAAGCTCTTCATCATTTCCTGAACCGTACCTTCCTTCTTGAAGGTCAGTCTTGCCGTATCCTCAGAGCAGAAGAAAACATCCACATAGGGAAGAATCTGCTCGATGCATTCCCTTGCCTCATCTCCTGTCCACAGATTTCCTCTAAAGTTAACGTCAAAGGAAATCAGTGTTCCGTTTTCCTTAAAACGCTTCATCATTTCAATGGCAGTTTCTCTTGTCTTCTGTCCCAGGGCAAGGGTAATACCTGTTGTATGGAAGCATCTTGTCGCACGGAACATTTCATCTGGAAAATCCCCCATGGAAATATCTGCAAAGGCAGTATTCTTTCTATCATAAATAACATTTGGCTTTCTTGGATGAGCACCATACTCATAATAATAAATACCAAGTCTGGAATCCTTCGACTTATCATATACCAGATAATCATCACTAACACCGCAGAAACGTACTCTGTTTTGGATGTAGCTTCCCAAATCATTAGCCGGAACCTTGGAAATAATACCCGTTCTAAGTCCCAATA
This sequence comes from uncultured Roseburia sp., assembly GCA_964387365.1. Lineage (GTDB taxonomy): Bacteria > Bacillota > Clostridia > Lachnospirales > Lachnospiraceae > COE1. The sequence goes on from CAYLWP010000029.1 coordinate 3,859, forward strand.
AAGATACACCGGATACCACATTAAGCTCAGCGCCTCCTGCCTGCTTCTGGAACGCGTCACCTCGGGTCAGACGCTCATTGACAGGCGGTGACAAACGCAACAGAATCTCTCCAAGTGCCAGCAAGTCAAATTCTCTTTTTTTCATCATCTTAATAACCATGTCCTTCCATTACTCAGCCGCTTCGTTTGTATTTACTCCATGAAAGCACTTACATCACTATCGGCAATGCTACTCCCAAACAGTTTAACACGCCTTACATCAGTTTTCCACCTTTTTTATAAAATAACCTAATTTTTTATCGACATTTTCATTCACCATTGATAAAATATTATTGTAAGAAATTGTGTATATCCTTCTTTTTCTATAAAGTATTATCAGCACTTTGCACAACTGGAGGCAAGTATGTATCACACCAGAAAAATCGGCGTTTTTATTTCACATATATTCGGAGATTATCAGCAGAAGCTATGTCAGGGAATCTTTGACGAAGCTTTGGAATACGGCTATCAGGTCGAGGTTTTTGCCTCTACCGACGGTGAGAATCCCGGCACGCTTACCGGCGAGGAAAGCATCTTAACGGTTGCCGGCTGTCAGAAGTTTGACGGCATAATCTACGTCAATACAACTTATCTTGAGCCAAAGCTGGAAGAAAAAATCAGACAACGTCTGACACAGGCAGTATCCTGCCCTGTGCTTTTTATTAATCAGGATTCGGGACTTTCCAACAACGTACTGTTGGACAATCATTCACCCTTTGCCGAGCTTGTGGAGCATTTTGTAAAGATACATAAAAGCCGTCGTATCTGCTTTCTTGGCTGTAAAAGCGAGCCGGGCTCCAATACCGGACGAATTGCAATATTCCGGGAAGCCTTGAATAATAACAATCTTTCCTGCGGCGAGCATGATATCTTTTCGAGCAATTACGGAACCGGACGTATGAAAGAGGCCTGGAGCTTTTTCTGCGAAAGCGGCAAGCCGGATGCAGTTATCTGCTACAACGACCGTATGGCACTCGACCTCATGTATGTTCTTCAGGAGGAGGGACTTAGTATCCCTGCTGACCTTGCCATCTCCGGCTGTGATAACCTTCCGATTGCCGAAAATGTCGTACCGACACTGACTACCATTACCTTTCCTACCTATGAGGTCGGTCAGGAAGCCGTACAGCGCCTTGTCCGCATGATGAACGGCACGGCGGAGACTCAGCCAACCGTTGTGAAAGCGCTTACACGCATTGGCTGTTCCTGTGGCTGTAATTTCCGTGAATCCCATAATCCTTACTATGCGATTCAGCAGATGCATGAGATATCCAGAAAAGAACGCCGCATTTACGAAGATATGCACATGTCCGCAGCCTTGCACGACATGATTAACCTGGAGGACGGTATGGAGCTGCTTGCTCAGTATATTCCGTACATTCCGCATTGTAGCGAGCTTTATATCTGTCTGTATGAAAACTGGGACAGTGCTCCGAAGCAGATTCAGCTGCTTACTTCCATGCAGTATTTTGATATGGCTGACTCTTTTGAGGAGGATACCTACGAAGAGAATACTGTTTTTCTGACTCTGGGATATTCCGGCGGAAAGCTTCTGCAGCCCTGCAGCTTTGTCCGTAAGGACATTCTGCCTGACTATCTTATGAAAAAAACAGGCAGTCATTACATCTGCGCTCCACTCTATTTTGAAGAAAAGGCGTATGGCTATGTTGCCCTAGCCTTTGAAGATAATAAGCTTCATTATGATTTTCATGTAACAAGCTGGATCAATAATGTATCCCGTATGCTCAAGCGTATCGCAGACCAGAAGCATATGTCGCTCCTGATTAATCGTCTGGAGGATATCTACATCCGTGATGAGCTGACCGGACTTTACAATCATCGCGGCTTTCATACCATGGCAAACATCCTGCTTGCCGATGCTTTGGAAACGGGGGCAAATATTTTTGCAGCCTCCTTTGATATTGACGGTCTGAAGCGGATTAACATGGAGCATGGCCATCCGGAGGGTAATTTCGTGATTCAGGTGGTTGCCGGAGCCTTAAACTCTGCTTCCGATGAAGACATTATCATTTCCCGCACCGGCGGAGATGAGTTCTGTGTACTTGCGGCAGGCTTTGAGCAAAGTGATGCCGCCGCTTATCTTGAGCAGATGCAGAAATATCTGAGTAACTACAACCGTCTTCACACAAAGCCCTATGACATCTCCGTCAGCTTTGGATATGTACTCTCTCCCGTTACCAATGCAGAAGAGCTCGATACCCTGATTCGAAGTGCAGACCAGGCACTTGCGCAGAAAAAATCATAACAGAAATCAAAAATAAGGGCTGAAAAATCAGCCCTTTAGCATTGTATTCTTACGGTATTCGGTTGGTGATACGCCACAGGCTGCTTTAAACAGCTTCATAAAGTGCTTCTCATTCTCATATCCGACAGCCTGACTGATATCAACGATACGCATGTCCGTTTCCTCAAGCAGTCTCTTAGCCTCCTGAATACGAAGCTCCTTTAAATAATTCACAAAATTCTTCCCTGTATATTGCTTGAACGCAAAGGAAAAAAGAGAATAATTCATGGATATATGATTGGAAACCACAGCCATATTCAGGTCCTTATTATAATTTTCATGAATATAACCCAGGGCAAGCTGTACCTTCTGCTTGTTTTTATAATCATCAAACTCTTCGCTGATCAGCTCATGGAACTTGTACATCCAGTCAATCAGTACAGACTCGTACTCATCTATTGTCTGATACCGATACATTTCCTGCAGCTCTAAAACATTGTCTTCCTTTACCTTCAGCACGTTTTCATAGTTCTTGGCAACACGGGTTAACAAAAATCGCATCTGCTTCTGAAAGCTGTCAACTGCAAGCTCGCCCTTTTTTACATTGGCAATCCGCTCGCGTACCGCCTGCACTGCCTCTTCCACACGTTCTGTTCCCAGCATATGCACAATCGGCTCTAAGCCGGACATTCCCTTTTCGCCGTAATCCTCTTCCTCACTAAGCTCCATGCCCTTTTCAAAAACAGCCAGCTTCTCGCAGGTCGCAAAGGCCTTTTTTCGCATCGCCTTTGCCTGACTATACGCCATATCCAGCTGTTCTAAGCCGACTACCGGTTCGCTGCAACCGACATAGCAGTTACGCAGTTCATTTTTAAGCAGGTAGCCTTTATTTTCACATTCCACCAGGAAAACCTGATGCTCTTCCACATTTTTGAGATAAATACAGGAATCGTTCTGCTCATATTCCTCGACTTCATAGTTGCTGCAGCATACTATATATTCCTTTTTGAAAAAGCTGTCGCGATAACGCTTACAAATCAGCTCCTTCTCGTCCTTTGCAATACTCTGATTCATGCATAGATAACGAAGCTGCTGATAACCAATCTGACGCTTGGTTTCCTGCTCGTCCTTGTCACGTGCAAGTTCACTCTCAAGCTTTTGCATAATGGCCATAATCTGCTCGCGGTCAATCGGCTTGAGGATATACTCTCGCACACCCATTCGCATCATTTCCACTGCATAGGAAAAGTCGTCAAATCCGCTGATGACAACCGTAATCGGCTTCTCCTCCAGCTCCTGCATTTTCTGCACTAATGTAATCCCATCCATCTTAGGCATACGAATATCAGTAAACATGACATCTACTTTCTGTTCCCTTAATACATCCAATGCCATTAAGCCGTTATTGCATTCCATAATTGTCTGCACAGGTACACCTGAGCGTAAAACCATGCTCTTGATACCCTGCCTTATCATTTTTTCGTCTTCTACAATTAACACTGTATCCATACCGATACTCTTACCCTTTCCGCACAATTTCTAGTGATTCACCAAATCTATCGTCATATTCCTGGGCAGGCGAATTAATACCTTGGTATAACAGCCCTCCTTGGAATACACTTCCAATCCATATGACTCACCGAAGTACAGCTGAACTCTGTCCTGTACATTCTTTAAGCCGATTCCGTGTGCGCCCTCTTCGGTCACCCGCTCCTCGGAATAAATCTTTTTTCGAAGCTCCTCTAACGTTTCTTCGCTCATTCCTCTTCCGGCATCAGCTACCTCAATCGCACATTCCTCGTCATTCACGATAATACCCTTGATATAGATATTCGTATCCTCTGCCATTTCCTCAATACCGTGGTATATCGCATTTTCCACCAGCGGCTGTAACAGCATCTTGGGAATTTCCAGATCATAGATTTCATCCGGAATATTCAGTGACAGATATATCTCATAATCAAAGCGTAGATTCAATAGCTTCAAATAGTTCTTAATATATTCGATTTCCTGCCCTACCGTTACGATTCCGGTCATCCATTTCATGCTGTACCGGAGCATCTTTCCCAGGGAAGTAATTGCGTCCGAAATGTCGTATTTTCCCTCTATCTCTGCCATCATCTTGATTGATTCAAGCACGTTATACATAAAATGTGCATTGATCTGATTCTGCAACGACTTAATCTGCGCATTTTTTGCAAGAAGCTGTCGGTCGAGATTGTCCTGATTCAGCTCCTTGATTCTGTCAAGCATGCGGTTAATCTCTCTTGAAAGCTCCGTAATCTCGTCATCTTCTCCCTCCTCAGGAAGGCTAAGCTCCAGATTACCGCCTCTGATTTCCGTCATGACATCATACAACTTATAGAAACGCTGCATAATCATACGCACGGCAAAGTTGCTGACAAACACAAAGGCAATGAGTATGATACACATAGCCAGAAGATAGATTCCGAGACTACTGTAAAAGCCCTTCATAGTCTCCTCTAAGGAAAGCAAATGCACATAGGTTCCCTGTAAGCCGGGCACCTCCATAGCTGCAAGAATAACATGTCTGCCTCCAATCGTTGCCTGTCGAATGCCTGCTCCCTGTAAAAGCTCTTCCCGTATCTCATCCTCATGCTCATTCCACAGGTTTTCTTTATGTTCCACATGATAGGATTGTCCGTCCTTCGCATAAAAGGCACTCCACTCACTGTCGCTATTCTCATACAGTCCCGGGAAAAGACTTTCCATATAGGAAATACATTCAACCAGATAAATCTCCTCACCCTCGGAATTCTTTGTTACCGAGATCAGACCTGCAACATGCTGTGCCGGTGTTGCTACATAATCCGGGAAAATCGTATCCGCATAGTCAAGCTTCCACTCGCCATCACTGTACTCCCCTCCCCAGCTGAGATTGGCAAGTCTGTCATAGCGATAAAAGCTCGGCGCTTTCTCTGATACAATATCACTGTTTACATAGACTCGCACCTGATGAAGATAGGGGTTTGCATTGGACATGTTTTCAATGGAGGCAAGCTCCTGAGAATAAAACTCAAGCTTTTCCTCGATTGCCATATCACGACCTTCATGAAGCTGCTCCAGATAATTGGTAAGGCGAACAGACTGATTTACTACCTCAGTCGCAAAGTTACATACCTCTCTGGTTGTATCAATTGCCTGCGCCACCTGATCCAGCTTTGTCTGCTCGTCCTTTCGCATGCTTTCTACCAGACTGGTCATCATGTGATTGGTCAGAGCAATTCCCCATATCAGCGAACAGATAGTTACAAATGCAATAATTGTAATTACAATCTTTGTACTTAAACTATTTGATCTTTTTCTATCATTCATCTGCGTTTATTCCTTTTCCTCAAGCCCCAGTCTCTGCATATTATCATGCATCTGCGCTGTCATTGCCTCCTGCAGCCGGTCAAATCCAAGCTCCTCTCTCTGCTTGCAGAACTCTTCCAGAAGCAGGTCAAAGGCCTCTTCCGATTCTGCAACCAAAAGCTTCGGCAAGGTTTCCCCCCAAAGATTTCTAACCTTTGTATTAATCTGATTTTCCTTTGTTCCGGTTGCAAACATGATATCATACTGTGATGTATAGACCGTATAATCAAAGGTCCATTCCTGCAGCTGCCCTAACGGCTCCGGCAGGATTCCCTGCCATTTGGCTGCCATTGCATTATTCTGCAGCATCCAATAGCACGAGTCTGCACCGTAAAGTCTGTCATATTCTGTTCGATTTGTATTAAGAAGCTCCTGTACCTCAGAATACATCTCCGGTTTGCCGTCCTCATTGTATTCCCAGGTAACACCCTCGACGCCATACCAGGTCATAAGCTGTCCTTCTTCACTCAGCAGATAAGAAAGGAGCTTAATTGCTTTTTCAGGATCCTTACACTTCTTACTAATCAGCGTTACAGTCCAGCCGTTGATTCCGGCGCCCGACAGCTGATAATCGTCTCCGGCACGGTTTTTCGGTCCGTCCACTGCGATATAAATCTGCTCCGGATTCTTTGCATATATCATTTTCTGCTGGTCTGCCATGTCGGTTCGCTGATAAAGCATACAGAAGTAACGGCCCTTGGCAAGCTTTTCTTCCATCTGGGAACGTGTGTCTAAAAAGATATCATCCTTCAGACAGCCCCGGTCTCTCAGATTACGGAAGGTCTTTAGCCATATGAGGAAATCCTCATCCGTATGCCTGTCATACGCATTGCCCTCTTCGTCGAGGTAAGGTACAGCGAGGAAGTCAAATAAAAAGGTATCAAAGGAATCACAGCCAACCTGCGTAAACTCATGTGAACCAATTGGTATTAATTCCTCTCCATCCACATAAGGAAACATTTCCTTCGCCTTTAGTACCGCATTGGTAAAGCCCTCCGGTGTCGTCATATCCGGCAAGCCGATTGCCTCATAAATATCTTTTCTGACTAAAAAGGTCTCATTCGAACCGGTGGTTCCATATTCCTCATAATCCTCCAGCGTATAGGCTGAATTCGGATACTGGTACAGATGTCCGTCCTCAGAGGTATACCAGTTTACCACATCCTTCTCAGCGACCTGCATGAAGTATGGGTCGTAGGTTTCGGAAAGCTCATCCAGTGCGTAAACCATATCCGACTGAATCATCTCACCGATTTCATCCTCCCACCATCCAAGTGTCAGGATATCCGGCAGACTGTCGGAGCTCATCAGGGAATTCAGCATCTCATTCTCATCGCCGGCCGGCACTACGAATTCAATGTCAACACCTGTTTTCTCCGTAATTGCCTGGGAAACAAGATTCTCTCCCCATGTGGAGCGAAACCATGAAAAATTAATATACCAGGACAATGTTGTTGACCCTTTGGCAGCTTCCGCGTCCTGTGTCTGTGTTTCCTTTTCAATCCGGCTCCCGCAACCAATAACTGATATCAAGGATAATACCACAACAAGTATTAACTTTTCCACCTTTTTCACTCGTAGCCACCCACCTTTCTTACAGTATAGACCAGAAAACACGCTCGTAAAAGCGTGTTTCCCCTGTTATATGATTAGTCAATATATACTTCAATCTTACTGATTTCGCCGGAACGAACAGCCGCTGCTGCACTGCCGGTAATCACGTTGCTGTAAATATTCTGTACTTTGCCGTCCTTGGTATATAAACGGTATTCCGTAATCTGATATTCACCCGGAATATAGTCCTTTCCGGTATTCTTTACATGATAGATTACCTTCGTCTTTCCTAAGAAGACTGCTTCTACCGTATCACGCTTACCAAGCAGATAAGACGGAAGTACCGGCTCCAGACCAAGTACCAGCTCTTCGTTTTCCATACGGAATACCTTCTGGCCGAACATCATGGTCTGCCACATATCCATAAACTCTACGGTAGAGCCGCTCAGCCTTGCAACAAAGCCCTTTCCGTGAATCTTCTCATCCGGATTGGCACTGCTTGCAAGGAAGGAAGAGTTCTCTAAAATACTTCTTCCGTAGCGCTCCTCCGGCTGGAATGGAATGACAGCCTTGTAGAAGTCATCGATATACTCCTTATATAATCCTGATTTTAAGAGCTCTAACAGATACTTATACTCCATGTGTAACCAGATGGACTCATTCTCGAGCCAGCCCGGTGTAAATGCCCGACATCTTCCAAGCTCATATGACTCTGCTTCCAGCGGAGCGTTTACCTTGTACATGGAAAGCTTGGTATCGTATAACTCACTGTTACGAACCTTATCATATACATCCTTCTTCTCTTCCTGATTCATGGAGAGCTTCAGGTATCTTACCGGTCCCTCTAAGAAGTACGGAAGTGTATGCTGTGCAAATGCCTTTGGCTTAATTCCGTTTTCTGTTGTTTCATAAGATGTTACATCATAGGTAAAGTATGTCGGCACTAATCCGTTTCCGCAGGAAACTGCCTGAGCCATACCCTTCTTTACTACAGAAAGAACGTTTCCGAGGAAGGACTTCAATTCCTCTGCCATAACAGAAACATATTCGCCGGATACTTCCTTATAAATCTTCGCTCTGTATGCTTCCTTTGCATCATTTAGCGCATTCCATACCGGATAGTATGCTGCACCGCATTCGATATCCTGCTCTAAAGTCTTTGCAACGGCTGCAATCAGCTCATGAAGCTCCTTTAATACGTGAACTTCTTCCTTATAGGTATCAAGCATCTTAATGGTAAACTCAAGGTTTCTTGCAAGCTCACAGGTCTCTGCCATGGAAGAACCAAGTAATCCCGGAAGTCCGTTTAAGGCATCATACCAGCCCGGCTTTCCACCTTCCATCTCCATACCGCATCCGTATGGATCGAGTGTTGTGAACTTCAGCACATTTAATAAAACGAGCTTCTCCATCAGAGTTGTATAAATAACATTTCCGTTTACGTCAGTTAACAGCTTTTCCTGTGGATTCTCATAATTAATATGATAAACTGACTTATACTGACGAACGCCATCTTCCGTAGCTGCATATCTCTGCTCTCTCGGAAGTACACCTGCACCCGGCTTCATATATACATAGCTTCTGTCCTCGTAAAGAATTCTATGCTCATCCTCCGGAAATACGGATAAATAATTCTCGATTAAATCAAGATTGTAGGTCCAGTGATCACACCAGTATCCCTCTAAGAAATCAGAGGTTACAAGGCTGTCTGCCATATCTATGATTGCACCAATCTTTGCATGAAGCTCCTGCTCATCATAAGCCTTTTCTCCATTTAAGAAGGCTGCAAGCCCTCCCGGCGTAAACGGCTTGGTTAAAAAGCCAAGCTTTTCTTTATCACATGCTAAGATACCTGCCGCCTGCTCCAGCTGAGCTTCTGTAAGAGAATAGGTTGTCTTCTCCACACCAAGCGGATTGTATCCGTCTAACTGAATAAAATCATAGAAGGTATGCATATTCTTATCCTTCACCATCGGATAATATCTTGCATCACATCTTCTGTTCTGGTTGATATCACGGAAATTACCATTTCCCTGAGAGTAAAACTCCGGCAGGATTCTGAAAAAGTTGTAATCTCTTTCCATATCTCCATGCTTTCTTGCATAAACATAGAAGATTTCCTTCTCACCTAACGGAATCGGCATACCACCTCGCAATACGTTATCCAGGAAATTCTGTCTGCAGTAAGCATCAAAGGCAGGATTTGCTGTCTTTGTATCCATTGCATCCGTAATCTGCTTTGTAAGTTCAACCGCTCTTGCAAGCTTCTGCTCAAAGTATGCACCATCTAAGGTCTTCTCAAGATACGCATGGAAGATTTCCTTCTTTGCAGCCTGACCTGTTACCTGATAAATGGTATAGGACTCCTTTGGCTGAAGGGTAATCTTTTCTCCGTAAAAACAACTTGGAATCTGATTCATGGTCATCTGCTTTTTGCCGAGCACGCCATCGATTCCTTCCTCTGCAAATACATGCGGAATTGCATAAGAGGTATCATATGCAAATACTACCTCATTATCTACAACCGGCTGCAGATAATTTCCCTTTGCGTCCACGCAAACGCTAAAGTTTCCGCCATCGATTGTTGTAACCTTGGTAGAGTCTGCCATACTTGCTCTTACACGGTAGTACGGTCTTTTAATCTCTACATCCTCAACCTGCATCCACGCCTTTGCAGTCTGAGTCATGTTCTTCATATCAAACTGTGCAACTCCGTAAGGTACCACCTGCGGGCAGCCGTCTAAATACTCCAGGCTGACTGCTTTGTCACCGGTATTGGTAAAGGTAACCTTTCTTACCAGAGCGCCTACCTTTTCCTCCGGCAGTGTAAAATACATTACCGAGGTAGTCAGCTTATGCTCCTCATCACGTTCTTCAATTGCTAATGTGTTCTGATCCACATACATGGTATGCGGAACCGCATCGTTAGTAAATGCCTCATAGGTGCTTCCGTTCATACGAAGGAAGGTTCTATATCCAAGTCTTGCTGTATTGACATACGCCTGATGTGCAGGTACAAAGTCCATAATGGAATGATCCTTGTCCTCGGAACCAAAACAGGATACACACTGTCCGCGATTCACGTAATAACACCAGATTGGAATACCCATAATACCACTAATACCAGGTAAGAATCCGGAAAATACAGATTTCTTCCTGTAATCTTCTATGACAAATCTTCCTTTTGCATCGATCATTTTCTCACGTTCACTCCTCTAACTAATACTGAGCTGCATCCTTGCCAAGCAATTCAACAGAATGATTCCCCTTTACACAAACTTTCTATTTCCCTATTTCACTTTTTATTATTCCTTAACACTACCTGCAGAAATACTACTAATCATATACTTGGAGAAGAAGCAGAATGCAATCATAATCGGCAATACAGAGATTGCGATGGTTAAGTAGATAGCACCCTGGTTCGAAGAAATATCATTAGAAGCACTTAAGGATGAAACCATTACAGGTAAGGTAAATTTCTCCGGAGAGTTTAATAAAATCAACGGAACAAGGTAAGAGTTCCAGTTACCGATAAATGCGCCGATGGAAATGGTTGCAATACCCGGAGACATAATCGGTAATACAATCTTATGGAACATACTAAGCTCTTTTGCACCATCGATACGGCCTGCCTCAAGCAATGACATCGGTAATACCGACTCAATATACTGCTTCAGGAAGAATACTGTACCGGGTGCTGCGATTGCCGGAACAATCAACGGAATATAAGAGTTAATCAGCTTCAAGGAACTGATTAAGTTGTAAAAACCGATCAAGCTTAACTGTCCCGGAATCATCATGAATACAACGATTACATAGAAGATAACACTTCTACCTCTAAATCTGTATACTGCCAGTGCGAATGCGGTTAATGCTGAGAAGTATGCTGTTAAAAGTGTAGCAGGTAAAGCTACCTTAAAGCTGTTCCAAATTCCCTTGAACAGGTTGAAATAACCCCATACTGCATCCCAGTTTGCTTTCAGCTGGTCACCCGGAATCAGGGTAAAGGATGTCATAATCTCTCGACCGCTTCTGGTCGCGTTTACCATCATCAAAAGGAACGGAACAAGACAGCTGGCTGCCAGCAGTATTAATGCTAAATATATAATAAATGTTACTATTTTCTTGCCCATGTCTTAATCCTCCTTACTGTTCATTAACTTGAACTGTATCAGAGATACAATCAGAATTAAAATAAACAATGTATATGCAACTGCGGATGCATAACCAACCTGCTTCGGTCTGGTATCGAATCCGAACTTATACAGATACATTACTACAGTCTGTGTAGTACCATAAGGATCACCCTTAGTACCGTTACACATTAAGAACGGAAGGTCGAACATCTGCAGACCACCGATTAATGATGTAATCGCTACATATAACAGAATCGGACGAAGTAACGGCAGTGTAATACTGAAGAATCTTCTCCAACGACCTGCACCGTCAATGGCAGCCGCTTCAAAGTAGTCATTATTGATACCCTGTACACCCGCCATAAGCATAAGGAATGAATTACCAAACCAAATCCAGGTCTGAATCAGCGAAATGACAAGCCAGGTTACAGCCGGATTACCTAACCAGTCAACCGGCGCCTGCTGTCCAAAGAAACGGATAATATCATTAACACCAATAGACTCTAAAATCTGGTTAAAGGTACCAAATCTCCAGTCAAGTAATGTCTTAAACAGGTAGGAAATGGATGTAGCCGCAATAATTCCCGGTAAATAGTAAATTGCTCTGAAAATTCCCAAGCCCTTAATCTTATACTTAATATCACTAAATACAATTGTCAGCAGGAATGCAAGACCTAACTGAAGTATAATATTGACACCCCAGATCTTAATTGTATTCAAGAGCGCTTTCCAGAAATATTCATCCTGAAGAACACGTATATAATTCTTTAAGCCTATGTACTTGATATCGCCGAATCCCTTGTAGCTTGCAAAAGACAGCTGCAGGGTACGAAGTACCGGATACACACTGAAAATAAGAAAGACAACAACAAACGGCAATACAAACAGGTATGCCCAGTTATTTACATTCTTTTTTTTCTTTCGTTTTGTTTTGGTCAATGTTTCTGCCATATTCATTACCCCCATTGGTGGTTCTATTAAAGTTATTTCCCGTTAAATCAGAGTGAAGGGTTTATGGCCCTTCACTCCGTAAAAAGTATGTTATTTATGAAATCCGATTATTTCTCAATAATAAGATCCGGATAAGTAGACTCTACTGTCTTGTAGAACTCTTCAAGAGCCTGATCTACAGTCATCAGCTCTGTCTTAACTGCTGAAATTGCTGTTCCCCAAGCATCGCCGATAGCCTTATCGTACTGTGTTACCTTAGAGTAATCAATTCCTTCAGCCTGCTCTAACCAGAATGCGAATGTCTTCTGTCCGCCGTATACAGGGTTCTCATCCTCTGCATGCTTCTCAAGAACAGAGATTAAGGATACAACGTCACCGTTAGACTCTTCAATCCACCACTCAGATGTTTCTTCATTTAAAGTAACGAACTTAAGGAATTCCCAAGCAAGTTCCTTGTTCTCGGATAATTCGCTGATACCGATGAATGTACCGCCACCGAATCCGTAATCAGGACCTGAACATACGCCCCAGATACCTGACTGATCCTGTCCGTTGTCTCTCATTGTAAGAGTTCCCCATGAAGGAAGACCGAATGCGAACACTTCTGCAGTTTCGTCAGAGTAGTTAGCTACGTTAGCGTTAAAGTTCTCAGCATCCCAAACATTTAAAGCTGCCTGTCCGTCGCCGTCAGCGTCGTCCCAGTCACCCCACATAATGTCTGCGTTAAGAATTGGAACAGGGCCGCTCATAGCCTGATACCAAGGAGCTGTCCACTGTGCTGCGTAAGCTGTTAAATCCTGCTTGTAAAGCTCAGTACACATATCCATGTAATCATATCTTGACTGGTCAATATTTAACTTGCCATCGATAACCCATGCGCTCTGTCCTGAGAAGTAGTTTGTTTCAGCATCAGAAGCGAAGATTCTGTAGCCTGCATCCTTCAGTGTCTTACCTGTTTCAATAATCTTGTCATAGCTTTCAAATAACTTGCCGATTTCTACAGGATCATCTGTTGCGAATACTTCCTTAGCGATATCTCTTCTATAGTAGAAGCCAGCCGGAGTAACCTGGTAAGAGATTGCTCTCTGAACGCCATCAGCATCCTGACCTACTTCCCAAACGTAATCTACGATTTTTCCTTCGTAATCCTTAGCACCAAACTCGTCTAAGTTTGCAAAGAACTCAGCTTCGTACATAGACTCAAGCATCTGTGGCTCACCAACGATGATATCTACGCTGCTGTCTCCACCAAGTAATGCTGTCTCAACCTTTGTTGGGTAATCAGCCGGTGCGATAACTACTGTTTCGATTTCAACATCAGGATTAGCCTCCTTGAAGTGATCAGCAAATGATGTAAGATCTTCTGCAAGTGTCCAGATTGTTAACTTTCCGCTTAATCCTGTAGGTGTTGTAACCTCCGGAGCATCTGCTGTGTCTGTTGTTGCAGCAGTGTCATTTGTTGTAGTTGTTGTCTGGCTGCTTGAATCGCCGCAAGCAGTCATAGAGAGTGCCATAGCCCCTGCCAAAGTTAAAGCAATTACTTTTTTCATTTTCATAAAAAAATTCCTCCTTCTTCATTTGATAACTTTGGTAACTTTCGTTATGGTTTTATTATAAGAATGATTCAAACTAAAAAAAATGCACCTTTTTTATATAAAGGTGTTATTTTTTTATATTCTATTTATGGATTTCACAGAATAATCACAAAATCGATAAGATTTGAACACAAATTACCTTTATAGTTATATCTACAGAGAGGCAAAACAGCATTGCAGAGAATTCCATGCAGCTATATCGCTGCCGGCATATAAATAGTAGAAAGGAGTCTTATCATGTACGATAACGATAATTTCAATATGAATAATCAGAATGACGTAAATCAAAACAACTCATCCGGTAATCAGGAGCATGCACAAATGCATTCCGACAATACACAGAATAATGCACAGAACTATCACAGCAGCTATACTCCGAATCCGCAGACGCAGAGATACTACTACGGTCAGTCCAATCAGCAGACCTATCAGTACGGCACACAGGCTGCTCCACAGCCGCAAAAGCCAAAAACAAAAAAAGAGAAACCTTTCCTGAAAAAGGCTGCCTGCTTTGTCGGACTTGGATTACTCTTTGGTGCTGCTGCCGGTGCAGCGTTCAGTATTCCTACTTATATTACTAACCAACAGCTTCTGGAGACAAAGCTTGAGTTGGAAGAGTTACAGAGCCAGTCAGCTTCTGCACAGATTTCGACAACAACAGGCTCTCTGGTTACAGCCGATTCGGCTTCACAGATACCGTCATCCGACATTCAGGCGATTGCCAAAAACTGCCTTCCGAGCGTTGTATCCATTACCAATAAGGGAGTAACCGAGGTAAGAACCATGTTCGGTACTTACCAGCAGGATACGGAGAGCAGCGGCTCCGGTATTATTATCGGCTCCAACGACCAGGAGCTGTTAATCGTAACAAATTACCATGTAGTATCCGGCAGCAATGAATTGAGCGTTGTATTCAGCTACGACGAAGACAGCGAAGAACCGTCAGTGGTCAGCGCAAAGCTTAAGGGCTATGCATCCGATAAGGACTTAGCTGTCATCTCGGTTTCCATGAAGGATATCACTCCTGAGATGAAGTCCCAGATTAAGGTTGCAACCATCGGTGATTCCTCTCATGTACAGCTTGGTCAGCAGGTTGTTGCTATCGGTAATGCCTTAGGCTACGGCCAGTCTGTTACTACCGGTATTGTCAGTGCACTGAACCGTGAGGTTACCGTAGAGGGGGATGACGGTACTCCGATTACCAACAAGCTGATTCAGACAGATGCTGCAATCAATCCGGGTAACTCAGGTGGTGCCTTACTGAATATGAACGGTGAATTAATCGGTATCAATTCCGTAAAGGTTTCTTCCAGCTCTGTAGAGGGTATGGGTTATGCAATCCCTATCTCCGATGTGCAGTCTATCATTGAAGAGCTGATGTTAAAGGAAACAAGAGATGTCGTAGACGCCGATGCAAGAGGATATCTTGGCATCACAGGTGTAGACGTAACCAATGATATTTCAGAGACTTACGGTATGCCTATCGGTATCTTTATTAACACCATTTATGACGATTCACCTGCCAAGGCAGCCGGTCTTGCCGAGGGCAACATCATTACCAAGTTTGATGGTCAGACCGTTAAGACTATGAGCGAGCTGCAGACTCTGTTAACCTACTATAAGTCCGGTGAAACAGTTGATATTATTGCCAAGGTACAGGGTAGCGACGGTTACACAGAACAGACCTTCAGCCTGACCTTAGGAAGTAAGGACATTTTCGGTGAGGACGCACCTGACAATGAAGAGCAGGATTCACAGGAAACTCCTTACCGTGCGGAACCGTATCCTGACTATGGCTACGAATATCAGAATCCATTCAACTTCCTGTGGCCTTTTGGGTATTAAATAAACGTTCGAAACCGATTATCAAGTGTAAATTAACTTGATAATCGGTTTCTATGTTTTCAGATTTTTGGTATACAACAGAATTGGAAAATGGTATAATCATTGTATCTATTCTAAACAAGATACTAGCGGAGGTTTCAGATATGAGTAAGAAAAAGGTTGTTGTCGCACTCGGGCATGATGCATTGGGATATACGATTACGGAACAGCAGAGTGCGGTTAAAAATACTGCAAAGGCATTGGCTAACCTGGTGGAAGCGGATTATCAGCTGACTATTACACACAGTAATGGTCCACAGGTCAGCATGATTCATAAGGCTATGACTGAGTTGAGACGAATTTATACAGACTATACACCGGCTCCTATGTGCGTATGCTCTGCCATGAGTCAGGGTTATGTAGGATATGATATCCAGAATTCCTTAAAGTCTGAGTTATTGTGCAGAGGCATCTCCAAGCCTGTCAGCACGATTCTGACTCAGGTAACGGTTGATCCTTACGACGAAGCATTCTATGATCCGAAGAAGGCGATTGGCAGATACATGATTAAGGACGATGCCGATGCAGAGGTAAATAAGGGCAATTATGTTGTTCAGGAAGAGGAAGGATACCGCAGAGTTGTTGCTGCTCCACAGCCGATTGATATTGTTGAGATTGAAGCAATCAAGACGCTTGCTGATGCAGATCAGGTTGTTATCGCATGCGGCGGTGGCGGAATCCCTGTAATCGAACAGCAGCACATCTTAAAGGGTGCTTCTGCTGTTATCGAAAAGGATTGCATTGCAGGAAAGCTTGCTTCTGACCTTAAGGCAGACGAACTTCTGATTCTTACCAATGTAGACTATGTATATCTCGATTATGAGAAGGATTCTCAGAAGCCAATCACTTCCATGACAGTCAGCGAAGCAAAAAAGTACATGGAGGAAGGTCAGTTTGGCGAGACCAATATGCTTCCTAAGATTCAGGCAGCTATCTCTTATCTCGAAGCTGTACCACAGGGCAAGGTAGTTATTACTTCTCTGAACCAAACAGCGGATGCTGTCAACGAAAAGGTTGGTACTGTAATTACAGCATAAATAAAGTAAAAAGAAGGAGCGGAGCTCCTTCTTTTTACTTTATCTGGTTCCTTCCATTACGCTGTCTGTTACACCTGTAACACCCTCCGAAGCATTGCCTGTTCCGTTTCCGTTCGTTGTTCCGGCTGCATTACCGGTGCCGTTTCCTGCACTGCCGCTTTCTCCTGCAACACCTGTCTGATTCTCTGTTGCTGCCGGCTTTAAACGCTGGTGAAGACTATAGTAGAAGTCCTCAACCTTTTCATTCAGCTGAAAGTTATTTTCCTGTAACAGTGTAGTATACTCTTTCACCACCTGACCTAATCTTGTATCAGGATTTGCCTCTGCAAACTGCTGGTAGTAGGTTAAGGCTTCCTTGTCTACCACGTCTGCTGTCTCACCTTTATAATAGTGCTCTACACCTGCTGTTTTGTCGTAGCCGCCTGTAATTGCATGGGTTGCAATCTCTTCATATAGCTTTGTGGCAGCTTCTGTTGTTACATGATTCGGGTATTTTTCTATATGCTTCTCAAATAACAGTGCTCTCTCCAACATCTCTGACAGGGTAAGACCGATTTCCATACGGTTCTCAGTATTTGACATCTTCATGGACGGTGCTTCAGACTCCAGCTTCATCAGGTCTACAAATGCAACCATGTCCTCCGGCATATGCTGACGGCTTTCCTCCAGTCTTGAAAAATCAATATCCCGGATATTATCACCGTAGCCTAACAGACCTGTAAAGAAACGATCCACGTCATCAGCCATTGCGGTTCCGATATTTGTGTTAATGTAGTCAATGACTCCATTGGAATCATTTGGCTGGTTTAACAGATTGTTAAACTCATCTCCCATTCCAACCTGGTCGTTTAATGGTACGCTTTCTGTTTCAATCTCTGTCGTCTGCTCCTGACCTGTTAATGGATCTTGATTTTCTTCGTTCATTCTTCCGCATGCAGTCAGCATGGCAAAGCAGGTAATACTCGTCAATAATAATAAGATAACTTTCTTTTTCATTTTCCCTTCCTCCCCAGCCGGATGGCTGTATCCATATTTTGTTGCAATGATATTGATTCACTCTTGCTATGGATATTTTCTACTTATTGAAAGAAAAATATGCATAAAAATTACGATGTTCCTGCCAAAAAGCGAAAAACGCCTTCCATATTCATTAGTCCGTATCCCTTTAATGTCAAGTTATTGCTACGAACTTTTTTAACTTTTTTTCAAACAA
>CAYLWP010000030.1:0-21063 GCA_964387365.1 uncultured Roseburia sp.
GAGCCCTTATAGGGCGTGAACAAACCACCGGCTAAGCCGGTGGTTCTGATTCACGCCCTGAATCAGCTTTACTCGCTTTATGTCCTACACATTTATCCCTGAGTGTGCTTAACTAGTATAGTGATTTATTAATAACTGGACTTTTTGCGCTGAATTAAAAATCACTATACTAGTATTAAGTATGAGATACTTGGTACAGGAAATATAAGGAGATGAGGCAAATGGATCAGAAGAAAATAGGTAGCTTTATAGCAGAGCTTAGAAAAGAAAAAAGTCTTACACAGGAGCAATTGGGAGAAGTGTTGCATGTAAGCCAGAGAACAGTTTCGCGATGGGAAACGGGAAAAAATATGCCGGATATTTCGCTTCTATCAACTTTGTGTGAGGTTCTGGGAATCAGTCTCGCTGAATTAATGAAGGGGGAGAGAATATCTGAACAGACTATGACAACAGAGGATGTGTCAGGGATTCTTTCGTCTATGATTAACATGGTAAAAGAGAAGCGGCAGATAAAGTGGCTGGCAGCAGCTGTGATTTCCGGAGTCATTACTCTGGTATGCATGCTTGCGTTGTATAACTATGAGTTTTCCATTAATATTACATCC
Organism: uncultured Roseburia sp.; assembly: GCA_964387365.1. Taxonomy (GTDB): domain Bacteria; phylum Bacillota; class Clostridia; order Lachnospirales; family Lachnospiraceae; genus COE1. The sequence goes on from CAYLWP010000030.1 coordinate 606, forward strand.
ACAAAGGATTTGGAGCATGCGATTAGTGAATACCATTTTGTTGAGCCTATGGACGCAGACGTTTTGGAACGGCAGGCGATTGGCAATCGATTGCTTGTGCTGTATGCCCAGAATGACAATCCTACCTGCGGAGGGATTGCCGAGCTTGAGAAAGGTATCTTTGGAAGATATCGGATATTAGGGGCGAGTGATTTTACTTGGCCTCTGTACAACGAATCCGTTATTCGTGTTGGAAAGTCCAACTATTTGCTGGTTTATAGTGTAAATAACCTCCCGGAAGTCGCATTTTATGAGCTTGCTATTGCAAAAGCAAATGGAGAAGTGCAGACCTGTAAGGGAGCCGGAGAAACAGGCTCGTTCATTCACATAACGGAAATGAAGGATGCAATGTCAGCTCTTCCATGGTCAATGCGCTATTTTGATTCTGATGGTAATGAAATATCAGAAGAATCATTACTTGCTGTGGCGGAAGAAGACCGGACAGGCGTTTCTTCAGGGATTGGCACAGCAGAAGAAGGGCTGATTTATGTATTTGAATTCCTTATTTTCGTTCTTGGTGTGATATTTGTGAGGTATTATCTCACGAAGGACAGGTAAATGGACTACCTATACCCGAATGGCTTCGAAACAGAAGGTTCGTCAAAGCTGGGGTAAATTTCGCATCGTAATTAAGAAGGTACTGAATCATTACGTAGTATTTTGTAAAAAGCATATTGACATAAATCTCAAAAGTCGTTTATACTATAACTGTACTAATTGTACTAGTACAGTTGAGAAAGGAGAATGTACATAGTGATTCTGATTGATTACAAAGATAGAAGACCAATCTATGAACAGGTTATCGAGAAGTTCCAGCAGATGATTCTATGCGGTGCTTTGGAGCCGTCTTCTCCTATGCCTTCTGTAAGGAGCCTTGCCATGGAGCTTTCTTTGAATCCGAATACGATACAAAGGGTGTATCAGGAACTGGAGCGGCAGGGTTATATCTATACGCTTAAGGGAAAGGGCAGCTTCGTCAGTGATTCGGTGAAGGCGGCTGACCATAAGCGGCACGAGCTACAGGAGGAACTGGAAAAGTGTGTAAGCAATGCTTTTAAGGCAGGAATTACCGAAGAGGAACTTCGGAATATGGTGGAGGCTTCGATTACGACGATAAGAAGCAGCCGGGAAAAGGAAGAAGGAGTGAGTGAATAAATGATAGCTGCGACACATGTCTGTAAACGATTTGGCGATATTGAAGCTGTCAAGGATGTTTCCGTCACCATTAAAAAGGGAGAAGTATTTGGGCTAATCGGTACGAACGGAGCGGGTAAGAGTACCTTCCTTCGTATGGTATGCGGTGTGTTGAAGCCTGATAGCGGACAGATTCTGATAGATGACAGACCAAGCTTTGAGAATCCGAATGCCAAAAGAGATATTTTTTATATTTCGGATGACCAGTATTATATAACGAATGCCAATCCGGTAGAAATGATGCATTTTTATAAGGATTTTTACCCGGATTTTGATATGGAACGATGCAAGGATATGCTTGAAAAGTTTCAGCTGGATCGAAAGAGAAAGATTAATACTTTCTCCAAGGGTATGAAAAAACAGCTCTCCGTTTTACTCGGAGTTTGTGCGAATACCAAGTACTTATTATGTGATGAGACATTTGACGGACTTGACCCGGTTATGCGCCAGGCTGTGAAGAGTATCTTTGCAGGTGAGCTGACCAACCGTGACTTTACACCGGTCATTGCATCTCATAATCTGCGTGAATTGGAGGATATTTGCGACAGTGTCGGAATCCTTCATCAGGGCGGTGTTCTTATGCAGAAGGATTTGGAGGAAATGAAGCTGAATATTCATACGATACAGTGTGTTTTCCAAAATCCGGAAAATGAAGCACAGCTTATGCAGTCGCTTGATATCGTAAAGGCGGAAAAGCGCGGAACACTGAATCTCATAACCGTGCGAGGCAAGAGGGATGAGGTTCTTGCATTGGTGAATGCATATTCACCGATTTTTGCAGAGGTATTACCGTTATCTCTGGAAGAAATCTTTATCAGTGAGACGGAGGTGGTTGGCTATGACATCAAAAAACTTATTTTTTAAACTGATAGTGCAGGATTTCAAGTACAGAATCTGGTGCCCGATTATTTTATTTCTTGCTTATTTTGTAAGTATGGAGATTCAGTTGATTAATCAGTTTGACCAGATGCAGAGAAGACCAAGCAATTATCAGTATGCCGCAGACCATTATCTTGCAAATATATTCTTTTCGCCGATGCAAAACGGCTTCAAGACTTACATGACGGTTGCAGTGGCAGTTTTATGTGCATTAAGCGGGTTTGCCTATCTGCATTCCAGAAAGCAACTGGATACGTTTCATAGTATGCCGGTAAAAAGAGAAACCCTGTTTGGTGCAAGATATGTTTCGGGATTACTGATGTTTGCGATACCGTTTGCACTGCATACGGTATTTTGTCTTGGGATTGCAGCAACCAACAAAGCCTTAAGTGTACATGGTATTGTCAATGCAGTGGGCTTCTTCGGTATACAGATTTTATTCTTTTTGCTGATTTACAGTCTTTGTATTGTTGTAGTCTGCCTGACCGGTAATATGATTATCAGTGTGCTGGGAAGCTGCGTGCTTGTGGGTTACAGTCAGATTATAGCCCTGCTTAAGGAAGCACTGTATGATACCTTTTTTTATACCTATCTTGGTTCATACGGAAATGATGTCTGGGCGTTTTCACCGATTGGCATGCTGGGGCGGATTTTTGAAATCGAAGCGGAATATCGTGAGCTGAATAGCGGACTCAGCTATCGTTGTCTGGTTCCTTATTCCTTTGTGCTGCTCGCTGCGATTCTGGCATTTACCATTCTTGGTTTAGTGCTGTATAAAAAAAGAGCAACAGAGGCAGCCGGTAAGCCGATTGCATTTAAGATAACAGAGCCGTTTATTAAGACAATTGTGGTATTACCGTTTTCCTTATTCTGCGGATTTATATTCCGGGATATGTTTAACAGGGATTCCTTTGGCTGGTTTGCTTTTGGTGTGGCATTTGGCTTTATCGTCAGTGCACTTGTGATGGAGATTATCTTCCGGCTGGATGTCAGATGTGCCTTCCACCACTGGAAGCAGCTTATTTTTAACGGCGTATGTCTTGTCCTGATTGTGGTTGTGTTCAGGTATGATGTGCTTGGATATAACACCTATGTGCCGAATGCGCAGGAGCTTTCAGGCTGTGCCATTTCTTTTAGCGGACTTATGAATATCAGGCAGATGCTGCGTACGGAGCAGAGAGGATATGAGTATGTGAATAGCACGGATTATCGCTTTGATCATATGAATATTGCAGATAATCCCAGCGCCCTTGCCTTGGTGCAAAAGGCTGCCTCCGAGGGGCTTAGGCATGAGGAATATGAGTTCTTTGAAGGAATTGAGGATACGCCGGAGTATCAGGAGCGTAGAAAGAAAGAGGAGCTTTATCGTCCTGTTTCTGTAAAGCTGACCAAGACAAACGGTAAAAATGTTTATCGCAGTTACTATATTGACCTTGCAGATGAGGAAACGGTAAGTCTGCTTGCGGATATCTTTAAGGATTCCGATTATAAGCTTGGCTCTTTCCCGATTCTTACGAATGCATGGAAAAAGGAATATTCTGTTGTGGGATGTACCAGTGCTGATTTTTATGATTCTGTTATGCTGTCACCTGAGAGACAGGCGGCTCTTTTCCAGGCATACCAGAGCGATTTGTTAAAGCTTACCTTGGAAGAGGTTATGAATACAGTTCCCCTTGGTAACATAGACTTTACTCTGAAGGGTTATACCAAAAATATCCATGGTGGAACGGAGGAGGGGTATAAGGTTTATCCGTCCTTTACCACAACGATTGAGCTGTTAAAGGAATACGGCTTTGATTATACGAAAAAGTTAACTGCCGAAGAGGTAGATAAAATCGAGGTTGACCGATACTACGACAGTCTTGATGAACAGGTAACTGTATCATACGAACTGACGTATGAAGAGAGGGTTGTGTCAACGCCTGCATATGACAGTGAAATAACCTTGGAATACAAGGATAAGGAAAGCATTGAATCCATTCTGCAAGCGGTTGTGAACGAGGAATTATTGGAAGGCGTTACGTACTGTTACCTAAGAGAATATGATGGTAGTGATGATGTCGTAATATACTTCAACAATGAAGGAATTGAGGAAGCTGGAAGATATCAGTTCTTCACGGAGCTGAAGCCGGAATTTATTGATAAGGATTTCGGGATAAAGGCTGAAGAAGTGAAGAAAGAGCAGGAATTACAGAAATAGGATGAATGAACAGGGCGTATCATTTTGTTGATACGCCCTGCTATATTTGTATTATTAATTCGACTTAACCTGCTTCCAAAGCTCGTTCAGGTTCTCATCGAACTCATCACCGAGATACAGGAAGGTTTCAATGTTGTTGTACTGTGATAAATCAGGGAATGCGATAGGAGAGTTCTTAATGTCCTCGTCCTCGATTAATTCCTGTGCACCAACATTTGGAGTAGAATATGTAATATATTCGAAGTTCTTTAATGCGATTTCAGGTCTGCATAAGAAGTCTAAGAACTTCTCAGCGTTTTCCTTGTTCGGAGCATCCTTTAACATAACCCAGGAGTCAATCCAGAAATTGGTTCCTTCCTCAGGAATCACATAAACAAGGTCAGGATTCTCACGCTGTGTATAGATTGCTTCGCCGGAGTAGATAACGCCGATAGCTGCTTCGTTTCCAATCATCTTATCACGAACCTGGTCGATAACATAAGCCTGTACCAGTGGCTTCTGTTCGATTAGGGCATCCTTTGCCTCATTAAGCTGTGCCTCATCCGTTGTATTCATGGAATAACCGTCTCTCTTTAAAGCCACCATGAAAGCATCTCTTACGGAGTCCTGCATCAAGATGTTGTTTTCATACTGCGGGTCCCAGAGAACATCCCAGCTTGTGATTGGCTCTGATACCATAGTCTGGTTGTATAGAATACCAACCGTTCCCCAGCAGTAAGGTATGCTGTATTTATTATCCGGGTCAAAGTCCTTGGACTGCTCATAATACTGCTCGCCGATATACTTCTTGGCATTCGGGATGTTATCAAAGTTCAGCTCCTGAACCAGACCTTTTTCAATCATCTTATCAATCATATAATCGGAAGGACATACAAGGTCGTATTCGGAAGCGCCGGCTTCAATCTTCGGATACATTGTCTCGTTTGTTTCGTACTCATCATAAACAACCTTGATTCCTGTTTCCTCTTCAAACAGTTCCAGTACATCCGGGTCGATGTACTCACCCCAGTTGTATGCGATAACTTCTCCGTTAGAGCTGTTGGATGAACCACATCCGGTAAGAGCAGCAGTTCCTGCCGCAGCGATACATGCAAGTGCGATAACTTTTTTCATAAAATCCTCCTAAGTAAAACTAAGCTTTGTTCTTTGCCTTTGGATCAGGCATTTTATTAATTAAGATTAATAAAACCAGTACCGTAATAAAGATTAAGGTAGAAAGGGCATACATCTCAGGCTTGATACCCTTTTTTACCTCGGTATAAATCTTGGTTGAGAGCGTGTCAAGACCTGCTCCCTTGGTAAAGTGTGTAATGATAAAGTCATCCAGAGACATGGTAAATGCCATCAGGAAGCCTGAAAATACACCCGGAAGAATGTCCGGAAACACGACCTTGAAAAAGGCATATACCGGTGAGGCGCCCAGGTCAAGTGCGGCCTCGTAGGTGCTGTTATTTACCTGTTTCAGCTTCGGCATAACATTCAAAATTACATAAGGAATATTAAATGTTATATGCGAGAGCAGAACAGTAGCGAACCCTGTCTTGATACCAAGTGAAATAAACAGCAGCATGAGCGAAATACCGGTTACGATTTCGGCATTCAGCATCGGAATATTGGTGATTCCCATGATAAGTCCCTGTTGTCCCTTTTTCATATTACGGATGCCGATACATGCGGCAGTGCCAAGTATGGTTGCAAACAGGGCCGATAAAAATGCAATAATCATGGTGTTGCTAAAGGCTCTTAAAATCGCTTCATTTTCGAATAATTCAAAGTACCACTTGAGCGTAAAGCCGCCCCACTTGGCTCGTGTCTTGCTGGCATTAAAGGATAACACCATTAAGGTTACGATAGGAGCATATAAAAATGCAAAAATCAAAAACATATAAAGCTTTTTCAAGATGCCGGCAAAACGTGTGGAGAGTTGTTTCTTCTTTGTCATAAGGCAGCCCCCTCCCCGTCTTTGTCGAATAAACTGCTGATAACCATGCTAAGCAGAACAAAAATCATCAGGACAAGAGAAAGTCCGCTGCCCAGATGCCAGTTGGAAGCAGTTGTGAACTCCTGTTCAATGACATTACCGATTAATAAAATCTTACTGCCGCCTAAGAGGGTGGAAATAACGAAGGTAGTCAGCGCAGGGACAAATACCATGGTGATGCCGCTGGCAATGCCCGGAAAGCTGAGCGGTAATGTGATTTTCAGGAAGGTCTGCACACCGTTTGCACCTAAGTCTCTTGCAGCATTGATAACATTAACATCAATCTTTACAAGAACATTATAAATAGGAAGTACCATAAAGGGCAGGAAGTTGTAAACCATACCTAAAATGATGGCGCCCGGTGTGTTAATCAGGCTCTGCTCCGGCAACCGGAAAAAGGAAAGGATACCGTTTAGTACACCGTTTTTTTCCAGTAAGGTCTGCCATGCGAGTGTTCTTAAAAGGAAGTTCATCCACATAGGAAGAATGAACAACAATACAATAAAACTGCTTTTGCTTGTGTGTCTTGCTACAAGAATCATGGCAAGCGGATAGGCAAGCAGCAGACAGATTATCGTACTGATAAGGGACAAAAGCAGAGAGAGCAGCAGCGCCTTAACATGCTCCGGAGAGGTAATAGCGATGACATTCTCCAAAGTGAAGGCACCGGTCTTGTCTGTCAGACCATAATACAAAATCATTAATAGTGGAATTATGATAAATGCAACAGCCCAGAATAAATAGGGTGTGGCAAGCCATTTTTTATTCATCGATAGCGACAGCCTCCTCGTCCTCGGAAACCGGCTTGTTCATAATCTGGATGTTGTATGGGTCAACATGAATGCTTACCTTGGTTCCGACAGGGAACATGGAGGTAGAGTGTACCAGCCACTCATAGCCGTTTGCCATAACTTCCATTTCGTAATGAACACCCTTGAAAATTAAATGAGTTACAACGCCTTCGATATAGCCCTTACCCGGCTCAAGCAGTACGACGTCCTCGGGACGAATAACCACATCGACGGGCTTGTTATTGCCAAAGCCCTTATCAACACAGGGGAACTTGCTTCCGAGAATCTCAACCAGCTCGTCACGAATCATAAGGGCATCGATAATGTTACTGTCACCGATAAAGTCAGCAACAAAGGCATTTTCAGGCTCATTATAGATGCGTTCCGGTGTACCTACCTGCTGGATATAGCCCTGATTCATAACAACGATGGTATCGGACATGGAAAGTGCCTCTTCCTGGTCATGTGTTACATAGATAAAGGTAATACCGAGCTCGTTTTTTAAACGAATCAGCTCGTACTGCATATCCTGACGAAGCTTTAAGTCAAGCGCACCAAGAGGTTCATCGAGCAGAAGAACCTTCGGCTCGTTAACGATAGCACGGGCAATGGCAACTCGCTGCTGCTGACCGCCGCTCAGGGAATCAGGCATACGCTTACCGTAGCCGTCAAGGTTTACGAGCTTAAGCGCATATTCAATTTTGTCCTTAATATAGGAAGCGGATTTATTCTTGATTTTCAGACCGAAAGCGATATTTTCGGCAATTGTCATATGGGTAAATAGCGCGTATTTCTGAAATACGGTATTCAGCTGACGCTTGTTGGGCGGAAGCTGGGTAATATCCTCGCCGCCAAAAATAACACGTCCCTGATCAGGTGTTTCAAAACCGCCGATAATACGAAGCGTGGTGGTCTTACCGCAGCCACTGGGACCTAACAGTGTTAAAAATTCATTTTCTCTTATGTATAAGCTTAAATCATCAAGAATGATATTGCTGTCATATGACTTTGAAATGTGTTGTAAATCAATTAATTTGTTGTTCATGTTCTGTTATCCTCCAATTGTAAGAAGAAATACCGGATTGAAAAAGTAAAGACGTAATTTCAATCTGCAAAAATTAAAAGCTTGGTGGGGTCGAAACCCAGAGAAATACTGCCTTGGATTTTCCCGAACATTCTATGTAATGACCGGAGCTTGGGGTAAGATAAAAGGATTCGCCCTGCTTGGCAGTATAGCTTTTATTGCCGATATGAATGCGGATGGCTCCGTTTAAAACATAGCCGAATTCCTCCCCCTCATGTGCGACATCCGGATAGGTTGACCCGCCCGGCTGTAAGGTTACACGAATAGGCTCCATCATATTTTTCTGGGCATTCGGAATAATCCATTCAATGGTATTGCCAAGTGTTGTATCCACCTTTTCAAAATAATCCTGTTTGTGAAAAACAATCTGATTTTCACAGGCGTCATCGAAAAATTCCTTTGGCGTGGTACCTAATACCTGCAACAAATCAATCAGTGTTGCAATGGAAGGAGAGGTGAGATCCCTTTCGAGCTGGGATATGAATCCCTTGGAAAGCTCCGCCCTGTCTGCCAGCTCTTCCTGCGTCAGTCCTTTTTGTACACGCAAATCTTTAATTTTATTACCAATTTCCATAATCCACTCCTTGTTATGAATCATGTCAGTTTATTGTATAAATTGCTTTGATTATTCAGAGATAATCGAAAAAACTTTTCGCTGAACAGTTACATAAAGTAAACTCAAAGTTTAATAATCCTAAACACAATGATTATTATACATGTTAATTCAGCAAAGTCAATGTCATTTTGCTAAAAAACATTTGATAAATATAGTACAAAAAAGTAGTGCAATGTGTTATAATTCTTTGTGGTGTTCACTTGTGTACGAATGTGTGCACGATAGTATTTTTTTGAATAATATTTTGCGCATTGCGCAGAAAAGATGTAAAGAAAGGCATGGTTGTTTCGTATGAAAAAAACAAAGCAGGTAGCGTATGTATCCACTTATACCATGGGTGATGATCATGGTATCAAAATATATGATGTAGATATGGAGAATGGGCGTTTGTCGGAAAAAGGAGAGGTTCTTATTTCCAATTCCTCCTATGTAACCATTACACATAACGGAAAGTACTTATATTCCATCACTGATTTCGGAGTAGAAGCCTTTACGATATTAAAGGATGGAAGTCTTGAGCTGATTAACAAGGCATCGATTAACGGAATGAGAGGCTGTTATCTTTCCACTGACTATGAAGATAAGTTTTTATTCTGTGCAGGCTATCATGACGGAAAGATTACCGTTTTAAGACTGGATCAGGAAACAGGTGCGGTTGGTAACATTACGGACGAGATTTTCCATAAGGGACTCGGAAGCGTTGCTGAGAGAAGCTTCCGCCCGCATATCAGTTGTGTAAAGATGACCAGAGACAATAAGTATCTGTGTGCGGCTGACCTCGGCATTGACTATGTAAATGTATATCGTGTGGACCATGAAAGAGGAACGCTGAAGCAGGTTGATATCATCCGTTGCGAGCAGGAATCGGCACCAAGACACCTGAAGTTTACTGCTGACGGAAAGTACATGTATGTCATCGGTGAGTTGAAGAATTGTATCGATGTTTATTCTTATAAGGAAGAAAACGGACTACCATACTTTGAACAGGTGCAGACCATCCCAACCACAGACAACTATGATGCACAGGGAGTTGCTGCAAGTGCCTTAACCATTTCCGAGGACGGAAGATTTATCGTTGCTTCCAATGCCGGCGAGAACAGCGTTTCCTTATTTGAAATTGATCCTGAGTATGGTGAGCTGACAAGACGCTTCTGCTTACCAATCAGCGGTGAATATCCAAAGGATGCATGTCTGTTCCCGGACAATAAGCATCTGGTATGTCTGAATCATGAATCCAATACCATGACCTTCTTTTCGGTTGATTTGAGAAAAAATGTAATTGTAATGAACGGACAGGAAATGGAGATTAAGCAGCCAAACTGCATTATTTTCCATGAGATAGAAGAATAGTGGTGTATTTGCGAATATGATAAAGAAACCACCTTACCGATTGTGACATGTTCATCGAACCGGTAAGGTGGTTTTTTATAAGAAATTGACTTCCTATTACGCATGATAAAACGCTTTGATTCCGTCCAGACGGGAGGTCATGTTGCCGAGTAAGGAGTCTAAGACAGTAATTGCTGTCATGGCTTCTACAACGACAACTGCTCTTGTGACAACAATCGGATCGTGGCGTCCCTTGATGTTAATCTTAATTTCTTCACCGTTTTTATTCACGGTTTCCTGCTCCTGAAAAATGGAAGGAGTAGGCTTAAAATACGCCTTGATGACAACATCGGAACCATCACTGATACCGCCAAGGATGCCGCCTGCGTGGTTGGTCTTTTTGGAAACCTTGCCGTCCTTAATATAGAAGGAGTCGTTATTTCCAGAGCCGTTTGCAACGGAAACCTGAATACCGTCACCAACCTCAAATGCCTTTACGGCACCGATTGACATGATGGCTTTTCCGAGATTGGCATCCAGCTTGTCGAAAACAGGAGCGCCGATACCGGCAGGAAGATTCTTCACAACACAGGAAACGGTGCCGCCTGCAGAATCAAGCTTTTCCATACATTCCTGTAAATATTCCTCAGCTCTGGCAGAGGCTTCCGCATCAGGCATACCTGTTTTATTGCGTCTTGCTTCTTCTATATTAAGGTGTTCCGGATTGATGGATACCGGTCCGATGGATTCGGTATAGGCTGTAACGGTAATGCCAAGCTCCGCTAAAATTTTAGAAGCGATAGCACCGGCAGCAACACGTCCAATGGTTTCACGTCCGGAAGAACGTCCGCCGCCGCGGTAATCACGGAAGCCGTACTTCATATCAAAGGTATAGTCTGCATGTCCCGGTCTGTAATAGGAAGCGATTTCACTGTAATCTGCGGAACGCTGGGAGGTATTTCTGACAACAAGAGAGATTGGTGTACCGGTTGTTTTTCCTTCAAAGATACCGGATAAAATCTCAACCGTGTCGGATTCCTTTCTCTGAGTAGTATACTGGGAGCTGCCCGGCTTTCTTCTGTCTAAGAATTTCTGAATATCTTCTTCATTTAAAGACAGTCCGGCAGGACAACCGTCAATCACAACACCGACACCGGCGCCGTGCGATTCTCCCCATGTAGTGATTTTGAATATATTTCCATATGTTGAACCTGACATAATGAGATTCCTTTCTGCGTGTAATGAGTAATGCAATTGTTCCAACGTAACTGTTCAGAGCAAATCTCGAAAATACTTCTTGGCTTTGAACAGTTACATAGTATCATACTATGATGTCAGGGTCAAAAGGTATTTTGATAACGGGCAGTTAACAAAACTTACAAAATTTTGTATTTTTTGATAAAATATAATGCATTTCGCAAATGAGTATGCTAATATTATTTTAGGGGATAGAAAAGTGCCTGTATATAAGGGCAGTCAGTTTTTTTGAGAAGTATGAATTTTGGGTGTAAAAGTGGGGAAATTGGTTTTGTTTTGATGAATGAGGGCGAGGAGTATGAAAAGAACTTGGAAGGAAAAATTATTATATAAGTATAATCGAACGATAGAAAAGAGACATTATTTGAAACTATTTTTAAGTGTGCCTCTGTTTTTTGTGGTTCTGATATATGATTTTTTTACATATTTTATACATAATAAGAAGCGTTATTCCAGTATGGTTGCGGTTTCTTTGTTTGCAATTATCAGCAGCAGCTTTGCATTTCCAGGAATGCAGGATGAGGCGCTGGCAGCGGCTGAGACGTCCTCTGAATGGGCTGAGATTCAGGAGAATTACGATTATGTGCCTGTTGAGCTTGGTATTTCACAGGATGAAATTCTGGATGATGAAGATGTTATGATTGGTTATAATAATGAAGAGTTGGATGTGCAGGATGAGATTGACCAGTTTTCTCTGGATGACATTCTTGAGGCGAATGAGCTGAGTCAGGGAATGGCAGTACAGGTGGATGCCGGTGCGGAACTTTCTGCGGACGACTGGCAGCTTGTTCTTGTTAATAAGCAGCATCCGGTTCCGGAGGATTATTCCTTTACGCTTGGAACGATTACAGGCTCCATGAAGTGCGATGTCAGAATTATTGATGAGCTGATGGCTATGCTGGAAGCGGCAAAAAATGACGGTATTGACCTGATGATTTGTTCGCCGTACAGAGATTATAACCGACAGACTGTATTATTTAACCGTAAAATTGACTATTATATGAATAAGGGATATTCCTATATGGAAGCTTACCGTATTTCTTCGATTACCGTAACAGTGCCGGGTGCGAGTGAGCATCAGATTGGTCTGGCACTTGATATCGTAAGCGATACATATACCGCTCTTGATACCGGATTTGGCGAGACAGATGCAGGTATCTGGCTGAAGGAGCATGGATATGAGTACGGATTCATTCTTCGTTATCCGCTTGGCAAGGAGTATATTACCGGTATCCAGTATGAGCCGTGGCACTATCGTTACGTTGGTAAGGAGGCTGCTACCGCGATTATGAAGCAGGGAATAACTCTGGAAGAATTTTTGGAGGATTTAGATTAAGTTATGTATAAAGTTTTAAAACAGGAAGGCAGAGCAAAGCGCGCAGAGGTTACGACAGTTCACGGAACGATTCAGACGCCTGTTTTCATGAATGTAGGAACGGTAGCTGCGATTAAGGGCGCTGTATCAACTGCCGATTTGGAAGAGATTGGAACACAGGTCGAGCTGTCGAACACCTATCACTTGCATGTAAGAACAGGAGATAAGGTGATTAAGCAGCTGGGCGGTCTTCATAAATTTATGTCCTGGGATAAGCCGATTCTTACAGATTCCGGCGGATTTCAGGTTTTTTCGCTTGCAGGCCTCAGAAAGATTAAGGAAGAGGGCGTATACTTTAACTCTCATATCGACGGCAGGAAGATTTTTATGGGACCGGAGGAGAGTATGCAGATTCAGTCGAATCTGGCCTCTACGATTGCAATGGCATTTGACGAATGTCCTCCCAGTAAGGCAGAAAGACAGTACGTTGTTAATTCGGTGGAGCGGACAACCAGATGGCTGGAACGCTGTAAAAAAGAGATGAACCGGCTGAATTCCTTAGAGGATACGATTAATAAAAATCAGATGCTTTTTGGCATTAATCAGGGTGCTATTTTTGCTGATATCAGAATCGAGCATGCAAAGAGAATCTCTGAGATGGATCTGGACGGTTATGCGGTTGGCGGTCTTGCGGTTGGCGAGTCCCATGAGGAAATGTACTATATTCTCGATGAGACGGTACCGTATCTGCCTAAGGATAAGCCTACTTACCTTATGGGAGTCGGTACACCTGCCAATATTTTGGAGGCGGTTGACAGAGGCGTCGATTTCTTTGACTGCGTTTATCCGACACGAAACGGAAGACATGGTCATTTATATACCAATCACGGCAAGATTAATCTTTTCAATGCAAAGTATGAGCTTGACACCCGCCCAATCGAGGAGGGCTGCGGCTGCCCGGCATGTAAGAGATATTCGCGCGCGTATATCCGCCATTTGTTAAAGGCAAAGGAAATGCTCGGCATGCGTTTATGCGTTCTTCATAATCTGTATTTCTATAATACGATGATGACGGAAATCAGAGATGCACTTGATGCCGGAGAATTTGCATCATATAAAAAGAGGAAGCTTGACGGCATGGCGGCCGGCGAGAAGTAAGCTTCACATAAAGTGTGTTTTTATGAAATTTTCACTTGATGTATTTCGGGTTATTGTGTAATATGTTATTTGTATGTTTGATATACAGTATCCGATGGATACGAATGATATACTAGGAGGAACGGCTATGAGTTTATTATTGACAGCAGATGCAGCATCAACAGAGGTTGTCAGCCCGTTATTATGGGTTATCTATTTTGGCGCATTAATCTTGATTTTCTATTTCATGTTCTATCGCCCACAGAAGAAGGAACAGAAGAAGAGAGCAGCAATTGTTAATTCTATTGACGTAGGAGACAGCGTACTTACTACAAGCGGATTTTACGGCATCGTTATTGATATTACTGACGAAGATGTAATCGTAGAGTTTGGTAATAACAAGAACTGCAGAATCCCAATGAAGAAGGCTGCTATCGAGCAGGTTGAAAAACCGGACGCAGAATAAGGATGTGAATGAGAAGAGAACTGATGTGATATTGGTTCTCTTTTTTATTGTTTTTAGCTGTGAAAATGAACTGTTTACACTCAGTTGATTGATATGCTAGTATTATAGATAGAAACTACTGGAAAAATGAGGTGGTATTGTTATGGAATTTGTAGGTGTCAGATTGACCAAAGAGATGTTATTGGAAATGGGAGAAGTTTCGGTTAAAAAAGGCATGATAAATGCGTTAACACCGGAAATTGATGCAAGCTGTACTGCATTAAAGAATGTAATGGAGCAGGTACTGGAAGTTAGTATGCGTTATGAAGCTGCATACGAGGGAGAGAGTAGCAGGGTGTATCGGAAAGCGCAAGAGTCATTACAGAAAAAACAGAATCAACTAAGAAATCAGATGATTTTATTGTCAGATACGTTGAATACATACAATCAGGACACGGTAGTTGTTAACCAAAACGCAGATATAATGGCAGGAGGTAGTAACAATGGCAAGTTGTAGATGTGGTGATATCCGCAATCGTGAAGAAAAGATAAGAAAACTTCAGTCTGCGCAAAATCGGCTTGGACAGGCAGATAACCAAATGAGTCGTATAAGTGATACGCTGAGTACTCTATCATCTATGTATGAGAATGCATTTGTCTGCAGTAATATAAATTCCTTAAGCGATAATACGAAAAGCTTGAATCAGGATGCTGATGCAGTCAGACGTTCGGTGGCAGGACTGATATCGTCTAAAAAAAGTTCTCTTCAAAGTGAGCTTTCTGACATGAGAAGTGAGGACAGAAGATATCACGAAGAAGAAGCACGCAGAAAACGTGAAGAAGAGGAAAGACAGAGGAAGGCAGCGATTGAAGCAGCCAGAAAATTGATAACGCGTATTTAAGAGATGAGGAATAAATAATGATAAATATCGATTTAAAAGCTCATAAGGAATCCATAGAAGCATATGCAGAACTCAAACGAGTTATGAAGAAGGAAAGAGACACCCAATTGCAAGAAATACGGTCTGTAAATGGAAAATGGAAGGGAAAAGCTTCATCTATGTTTCGATATACCTATGAGAAAATGTTAGTGGATGGTTCTTATGAGCAGGCGTTGGGGCAGGTAAATGGCATATGCGGAATTATGGAGGAAGCATGGATTCAGATTGAAAAGCTGAAAAGTATGTGTGACAATTTTGACAGTTGTCTCCCGGGTGGAAAAAGTTGTTATACAGTAGAGAGCCTTAGCGGAGAACTTATGTTGGAAAGTAGTATAATTCCTAGAATAGATGATTGCTGTGATACTATAATGGAAACCGGTAGTGAATTTAAAAGTACCATGCAGGACGTTATGGACATGTGTGGAGGTATTATTGATTTCGAAAGTGAAAGAAGTGCCTTAAGCAAGGCGTTTGCCGATATTAGTAAGATTCAAACATTGAGGGATAGGATAGATGCATACGCAAGAGGAGTTATTGACCTTGACAGCAATCTGAGTATTGCCTATTCTGCTTGGACTGATGGCTTTGATGATATGGGAAGTTTTTACGGAGATATAATCAATCGTGAATTTGATATCAAGGAACTTCTTTCTTTTAAAAAGAATATAAAACATACAAAAACAGGGTACAAGAACTGTTTGGAAAAAAGATATCAGCCATAACACAAGTAGAACAGAAATTTTTGTCTAATACATTTGCACAGATGCATCACATGTTCTCAGTAAATAATAAAGAGATTCTGTATGAGGTGACAGAGGTAGTGAATCCATATATAGAATCTTTCTATGATTTTGAGTTTAATATGGAAGGCATTCTTGAAAAAGTCATCCCGACAGAATGGATAATGCTTGTAAAGAACGGTCTGACAGAAATGCATGAAGATACAAGAGAATTTTTGGAAGTATTGGAGACCATACCGGGAGAAAACACCTATGAGACCATTGAAAATCTGAACGATTTATCCGGCGGACGATTAAAGAAAGATATCTATCATCTGATGACATATATGGCAGAGGTGGATATAGAAGGAAAGGTTGAGGCAATCTACGGGCTTGCACCGGAATGGTGGAGACCTGTGCAAAAATTTGTTGTGAATAATGGGTTAAGTAAGATTCCTTCAGAATGGGAGGGCTATTTTATTAATACATTGGCAGCTCCAATTACAAAAGGACTGTTAGGTTTTAATTACAACGAAGAAAAAGACAGCTATTATACTTCAGAAGGTTCCCTTCAGAATGCATGGGGATTTGGAGCCGCAATCGATGAGTTTGGTCCGCTGCTTGGTATGGATTTATATCATAAAGACATTGTATTTGAATTGGATGACAAGGAATATCTAATCGAATTATGGAAGGGGGAATACGGTTGGGGAATTACAAGCGGGGGAGAGGTAGGAATTTACACAAGACCGATTGAGGAAGCGAAGAAAAATCCGTACATAGAAGGAGAAGATAATTTTGCTATTTTCTATGATTGCGCTACGGAGGAAGACCAGTTGATTATTTCCACGGTGATGTATGAGAAAGTGAATGAAGATGGATATGGATATTTGCGAGAAATCTGCTCTAAGAATACAGCAGATAATATAGATGACCCTAAGGATTACTGGAATCTGAATTTCCGAAGCTTTGACGCGGTAGATAAGGAAGATATTCAGATGCATATAGATATTCAGGGGGATCCTGCGGTGTTGGAACAGATTAATAGTTTTATTGAGGATGAACAACAAAAAGGGGAAGGAAATAAAATGATAAATATTCAGGTTAATGGATATAGTGTGGGTGATGATATTATTAATATTGTGTGGTTAGAAGGAGAAGAATAAGGATATTTCAGAAAAGAAAGGTTATTATTCAAGGAGAGAAGATAGATGAAACGACGATTTATATGTATTGTGCTTGTAATTGCTCTAATAGGTGTTTTGGCGGCATGTGTGAGTGAAAAAAATACAGTAAAACCATCACTGGATGAGGAAGCATTGGTGTCAGGTATAATATATGGGCGTATTGGCATGATAGAGGAGAGCATTGAAGAAGGAGAAGGAGTAGATATTCACCAGTTTGCTAAACCGCGTAAGTGGGAAAGTAAAAAATATGATAATCCTATATCTTATGCGTTTGCAAGAGGAGGATTTGAAACTGTATACTATTTATTGGAGCATGGTGCATTACTTGAGGAGGTAAATTTATCAGGAAAAAATGCAGGAGCTTTACTGGTGGGATTTGGTATAAGAGCACAATTTGAATATTTGGACTTGTTAATACAATATGACTATGATTTTAATGCAAAATCGGAAAATGGATGGACTGCATTAGATTATATTTTTTCGGGAGAGAGAGATGTATTTGATGATATTATATGGCAGCTTGGTGAGAAGATGATAGAACATGGTGCAGTAATTACCAGTAATACAGTAGCTGCATCATTGGAAAGTAATTATGGAAATGCAAATTTGCCAAGACTGGTTGAATATTTGGTGGAAAATAATCAGGATACTGGGTTAGATGAGATTTATGAAGCGGCAATTTTGTCAGATTCGCAGAAAGTGCAAAAACTGTGGAATGAACAAAAGAAAAAAATGAAGGATGACAAACAGGCAAAATTGAGAAACTTAACAGCTTCATATTGTAATACCGAAACATTGGAACTTATGATAGAACAAATGGAATATACAAATGGAAAAATGTGTTCGTTACTTCATGCAGCGTGTAGAGCTGGAAATTTGGAGAATGTAAAGTATATAGTAGAGAATTATCATCCAAGTGAAGAAGATATGAGCATGAGTGAACAATCTGCTATGGAGCAGGCAGAAATTAATGGACACTATGATGTTGTGAATTATTTGATAGAACAGGGCTATGAGATACCAACAGCATCCGATAGGCAAGGAAGAGGATGGGGGAGCTTGACAGCGATAGCGGTGCTAAACAGAGATAGAGAGAGGCTGGACTATTTGCTTTCTAATAATATCGGAGTGACAGAAATGTTTGAAGAATTGTTGCGTGCGGCTATGAATGTGAAAGATATAGATACATATAAATATCTTTTAGACTATGCGTTAGAACAAGGCATTGAGATTAGTACGAAAGAAATGATATTTGATATCAGTACATCAACTTCGTGTATTGATGAAAGTGGCGCAGATTTAATGCAGTATATGTTAACAAAGGCACCTGAAATGACACAAGAAGAAAAGGATGATGCATTACATGATGAAATTGAATATGGAACTTTATGGTCGGTAAGAATTTTACTGGAAGCCGGAGCAAATCCAAATGCAGAAGGAGTTCCTTATGCGGCGGTATACAAAGATGATATCGAGAAGATAAAGTTATTAGTAGAATATGGAATGGATGTCAATACAGTTCATTATGGCATGGGACTGTTGGAAACCAGTGCCATGTATTCTAATGAAGTGATGCATTATCTATACGATAACGGAGCAAAGCTGACAGCGGAAAGCTGTAATGATACGGCGTTAATTATGGCAATCAATGCCGGAAGAGTACGTAATGCAAAAGACCTGATAGAAATGGGCATAGACTTAAATGTAAAAAACGAAGACGGCAGAACAGCCTATGACATGGCAGTGTTGAGCGGATGTCAAGAATTGATAGATGTATTTGCTGGTATGGAGATTACGGGGGAATAATGATTGGGAGTTGTCGGCGAGTTAAGACCTTAAAAAAGTGGTCTGTGACTCGCCGATTAACTTCAGCAAAGGAGTACACATATAATGAAAGAATACGAAACATACCATCTGGTAAAGGGTGAGGACTTGAATCATCACGGAACGTTATTTGCGGCAAGGGCAGCGGCGTGGCTGGTAGAAGCAGGCTTTGTGGCGGCTGCCTGCGAGCATGGCAATAATGAGGAAGTGGTTATGAGAAATTTGCATGATATGTCTTTTTCCAAACCAATACAGAAGGGAACTATTGTAAAGTTTGTCAGCAGGGTGGTTTATGCAGGCTGCAGCAGTATGATAGTGTCCGTTCTCGCACTGGATGCGATGAGCGGGGAAGTTGCTGTGGAAGGCTATATAACCTTTGTGACAGTTGATTGTGCTTCGGGGAAAAAGAAAACGCATGAAATCGTGTTGGATGATACGGATGACGCGGAAGAATTGCGCCGGAGAACGAGGGCGAAGGAGATAAGAGGTTAATAAAGCGCGCTATTTTAGACAAATTAGCACTGTATTTTATAGCATAAGTAACTTCGTCATTTAAAAATTCAACAACAATTAATTGTGAGTGTTGAAATTTTAACGAGAATGTTTTATTATGTAAATATTCGGGACAGCAGAAATATATAAAAATAGTCCCTGCAAGCTTGCTTGCGAAGGGCTATTTTTATATGTTTCTATTGGACGGACGTCCAACAGCGAGGAAATCCAACGGATTTTCGAGCCTGTTCCGAACATATATAGCAAAACAAAGGAGATATTTTATGAATCTTAACATCGTTTGTATTCCCGGTGATGGAATCGGACCTGAGGTAGTTGCTGAGGCAAAGAAAGTATTAAATCAGGTTGCGTCAAAATATAATCATACAATTAACTATGAAGATATCTTAATGGGTGGTGCGTCTATCGATGCCTGCGGTGAGCCGCTGACAGATGAGGCAATTGCAACAGCAAAGGCTGCAGATGCCGTATTAATGGGCTCTATTGGCGGAAACACATCTACTTCACCATGGTATAAGCTGCCGCCGCATTTAAGACCGGAAGCAGGACTTTTAAAGCTTCGTAAAGCTTTAAATCTTTTTGCAAACTTAAGACCGGCTTATCTGTATGAGGAGTTAAAGGAAGCCTGCCCGCTCAGAGATGATATTATCGGCACAGGCTTTGATATGATGATTATGCGTGAGCTTACAGGCGGTCTTTACTTTGGCGAGAGAAGCACCAAGGAAGTGGACGGTGTTATGACGGCAGTAGATACACTTACATATAATGAAGAAGAGATTCGCCGTATTGCGATTAAGGGCTTTGATATTGCCATGAAGAGACGCAAGAAGGTAACAAGCGTTGATAAGGCGAATGTACTTGATTCTTCCAGACTTTGGAGAAAGGTTGTCGAAGAAGTGGCAAAGGATTACCCTGAGGTTACTTTAGAGCATATGCTTGTTGACAACTGTGCGATGCAGCTCGTGAAGGATCCGAAGCAGTTTGATGTTATTCTGACAGAGAATATG
>CAYLWP010000031.1:0-20213 GCA_964387365.1 uncultured Roseburia sp.
GTACAGGTGGAGCTCAAAAGCGTGCTGGTGGTGTCGCTGGTGCGAAATATTCAAAAAGCAGAATATCAAGTAAATACAACAATAATTGACCTTTATTGGCAAATTGGTTCTTATGTATCTGAACGTACAGCAAATGATGGTTGGGGAAAATCGACAGTTAAAGAACTTTCTGCCTATATCTTAAGTAAAGAACCCGGAATTCGAGGATATTCAGCTCAAAATATCTGGAGAACGAAACAGTTCTTTGAAACATATAAGGATAAACCGGAACTCTCAACATTGTTGAGAGAAAATTCGTGGTCAAATAATATGCACATAGTTTCTAAAACGAAATCCTATGAAGAAAAAGAGTTTTATCTTAAATTAGCGTCAAAAGAAAAATATGAAAAAATTCTTGCTGGAATTTGGAAGAGATTTTCTTTTGGTTGGTGAAGAGTACCATGTTCAAGTTGGAAATAACGATTACTACGTGGATTTACTCTTTTACCACAGGGAATTGCAGTGTCTTGTAGCAATAGATTTAAAGATTGATGATTTCAAACCAGAATACTTAGGTAAGATGGATTTCTATTTAGAAGCATTAGACAGGGATGTTAAGAAATCGCATGAAAATCCCAGTGTTGGAATGATTTTATGCAAAAATGCGGATACCGATGTGGTGGAATATTCCCTGAGCCGAAGTTTATCACAGGCAATGGTTGCTGAGCACATAAAAAAATACTTTGGGAGTTAAAAAATGTCTAAAATTACAACGATACTATTTGATATGTATGGAGTTATATTAGAAGAAAGTAAAGGCAATTTTATACCATATACGTTTAACTATTTTGATAATAATGAACATGAAAGACTAAAAAGACAATTTAAGGAAGAACATCTTTTTACCAAAGCAGGTAATGGCGAACTTACTTCGGATATGTTTCTTTCTATGTTAGGTTATGAAAATCCACAATACCATATGAAGAATTATATTGAAAACCATTTGACATTGGATAGTAATTTTATTCCATTTGCTGAAAATTATTATAAGCAATATGATTTTGTGCTTTTATCAAATGATGTTTCTGAATGGAGTACACATATTACAGAGTATTATCAGTTAAACAAATATTTTAAACATAAGATTGTAAGCGGAGATGTAAAATATCGTAAACCCGAAAGGAAAATATATGAATTAGCATTAGAAAAAATAGGGAAACATTCCAATGAATGTATGTTTATCGACAATAGTGTGAAAAATCTGGAGGTTGCTAATGAATTGGGAATTTGCTCAATTCTATTTAACAGAGATAATGAAGAATATAGCGGAACAATAGTAAATTCCTTTGCCGAATTTGCAGAAATATTAGAGTAAATCACATTCCGAGCTTGGAATTGAATGATATCATTTCAAACATACAATACACTTGAAAATTTCAGTCAAATAGGCAGTCGCAAATGCGGCTGCCTGCTTTGATGTAAAATCTATACCATATTTTGTCTATTTTCTTCTTACATATTTATTGTAAGCTTCCTTTGGAATGAAACATGTGATGCCTTAATTTTCTTAGGGTATACATCCTTATACCTATATATACTCATAATGATTCCCACCAACGCATAGCACAATAAAATATTGCTTTTTCCAATGGACAGGAATGGCAGGAAAGAGGATGCAGGCGGAATCATACCCACAGCACCTAACAGGTTTATCACGATATTCAGTAAAAATATCATTCCGCATCCAAATCCCATCACCAGACCGAGTTCGTTTTTTTGCTTTATGGACGCACCGAAAATAAACATGACTAGTGTTGCTAATGCAGCAATAACAACGATTCCTGCAATCGTACCATAGGTGTTTATAATATATGAGAAAATGTAATCACTATTAAAGTCCGGCAAACTGCCAATAACATCATTTCCGCTATTTCCAAACAATAAGATATTTTTGCTAAATGTCCTAAGCATTGAAGTCAGATAATGTCCATCTCCTGAAGCGGATAAAAAGGCACGAATCCTTTCTTCCTGATATGCTGCCAGCAAATGGAATGTATACATAAAAAAAAGCAACATAACAGGCAAAAGCATGAAAACAGACCATAAACCTGCAATAGCTCTTTTTTTCGGTATTTTGAACCAGCCCTTTAGAATTGCCACAGTAAGCTGAATCAGCATACTAATCATCATAATTACGGCAACAATAAGACTGGGCATATAAAAAGTGATAAGAACCGGAACAATCAGCCAAACGATAGCCTTTAGCAGCACAGAAAAGCCCCCGTCTCTGTATTTATATAAAACTGCTCCATAAATCGGCACATAAAACATCATCAGCGAGGTGGCTGAGACTCTGAACATTCCAAACCCAACACTATAACGTACTCCGTTAATAGCTGTACCGAAGAAACCTGCCAAAAGCAAAACGCCCATAGTAATGATAAATAAGCAGATCATCTTAGAGTACTTTGCAATTACGGTATAATCTATAAAATAGATAAGGCACATTATGATGAAACCGATAAGAACGGATGAGGCAAATCCATCTGTCAGAAGCTGATATGACTCTTGCATAAACGGTTCCAAATCAAAATAGCCGGCCTGATGAAGAATGGATTGCTGTATCAAAATCCCTAACAAGCTCAGAATCCCCACAACAACAAGCAGCCTCCAGGCAATCTGCGGTTTATGAATTTTATCCAGGGAGATACCAACCGCAACCGGATCCCCCATATCGACAACCGCATTTTTCTCCGCCTCTTCATATGCCATTCCAGCGGAAATATTGTCCTCTATCTGACTTTCAATATGGCTTCTTATTTCCTCATCGATATAAGGTCTTGCTTTTTTACAACGAATTTGAGATAACAGTGTTTCTAAATATTTTTCCATACCTACACCCCCATTGCAAGAACGTTGGTTACAGCGGATTGATATTCATTCCATTCTGCTTTCTTTGTTTCCAACAATCCTTTGCCTTCCTTTGTTATACTGTAATACTTTCTTGTCTTGCCGGCATATTCCTGCTCATATACCCTGAGTAACCCTTTTTCTTCCAAGCTATGTAATAACGGATACAGTGTTCCTGCTTTCAGTTCAAATACATTACAGGACTTCTTGCGCAGTGTATCAATCATTTCATATCCATACATATCTTTTTCAGCAAGTAATCTGAGTAGAAGCATTGTCATACTTCCGGACATTAATGCTTTATCAACAGCCATCTTTTATCCTCCTTATGTAGATAATCTATATATCAACTGCCTATATTATATATCGGCAATCTATATATGTCAATACAGTATTTCAACACTAAAAATACAACTTACAGTTACCAAAGAGAAGTGAACAGTAACGACTGATAAATTTACACAAACAAAACATAAACCACCCTTTGAATTTTACCCCTTTTGTGTTAGAATACAAAAGAAAACGAATAAGCGGGCAAGCAGTTTGCTCGTTTTTCCTTGTATCTAAGATAAATCCGGTGCTATAAACTTGCATAGGGTAAAATATATCTTTTTGCAAAGCTTTACGAAGGATATTAGCTTTTCTTAGCACTTTTTTAATGCCTAGTAATTTGGTAACACGACGTTGCCCAAAGGCGTAATACGAGCCATTGACGGCGAGTTTACGCCGGTTACGAACGCAAAGACAACTGATATAAAAGTGCTTAGAAAATCTTATATCCGAAGTCCTGCTTTGCAAAAAGATATATTTTACCAAACATAGTCCATACCACCGGAGAAAGATAACTACACTACGAAAGGCTAGGTTTACGATATGGCAGGTTTAACACCGATGATGCAGCAGTATATGGAGACAAAAAAGCAATATACTGACTGTATTTTGTTTTACAGACTCGGTGATTTTTATGAGATGTTCTTTGAGGATGCGATTACTGCATCCAAGGAGCTCGAGATTACATTGACAGGTAAGGATTGCGGCTTAGAGGAAAGAGCACCGATGTGTGGTGTACCGCATCATGCAGTGGACACGTATTTGAATAAGCTCGTTTCTAAGGGCTATAAGGTTGCAATCGGTGAGCAGGTCGAGGATCCTAAGCTTGCAAAAGGAATCGTAAAGCGTGAGGTCGTTCGAATCGTCACGCCAGGAACAAACCTGAATGTGCAGGCGTTAGAAGAGACCAAGAATAATTATCTGATGTGCATTGCCTGCTTTCAGAATAAGATAGGTCTTTCCATTTCGGATGTAACGACCGGAGACTTTTATATGACCGAGGTAGAAGGACTTCAGAAGCTTCAGGACGAAATCTACAAATACATGCCAACAGAAATTATCTGTAACGATGCTTTTATGATGAGCGGTTTTGATGTTGAGGATTTGCGTAACCGACTTGGTATGGCTGTTTATTCACTGGAACCCTGGTATTTTGATGATGATGGCTGTAAAAAGTGTCTGATGAATCATTTTAAGGTAAATACACTTGCAGGACTCGGACTTGAGGATTTTCCTGCCGGAATGATTTCAGCAGGTGCCATGATGCAGTATCTGTTGGAAACACAAAAGACCTCACTGGAGCATTTTACACATATTACGCCGTATCTTGCAAGCCGCTATATGCTTCTTGACAGCTCGACAAGACGTAACTTAGAGCTTACGGAAACCTTGCGTGAAAAGCAGAAGAGAGGCTCTCTGTTATGGGTTCTTGATAAGACAAAAACGGCAATGGGAGCCAGACAATTAAGAAATGATATTGAACAGCCATTGATTAACATAGAGGATATTAATGACAGACTTGATACCGTGGAGCAGCTTTGTAAGAATTCGGTATCGAGAGATGAGATGAGAGAATACCTGAGCCCTATCTATGATATGGAACGATTATTAGGTAAGGTAAGCTATAAGTCAGCAAATCCGCGTGATTTGATAGCCTTTGCCAATTCCATGGAAATGCTGCCGCATATTAAGACCGTGTTAAAGGAATTTGATGCCAAGCTGCTTGTTGAGATTGAGGAGCAGATTGATGGACTTGAGGATTTGTGTCAGTTGATAAAAGCTGCCATTTGTGAAGAACCACCAATTACCATTCGTGAGGGTGGTATTATCCGAAACGGTTTTGATGCCGATATTGATATGCTCAGAAATGCAAAAACAGATGGCAAGACCTGGCTTGCTCAGCTTGAGGAAGAGGATAGAGAGAGAACCGGTATCAAGAACCTTAAGGTTAAGTATAACAAGGTATTCGGATATTATTTTGAAGTAACGAATTCTTATAAAGATTTGGTTCCTGACGATTATATCAGAAAGCAGACGCTGGTCAATGCAGAACGTTATACAACGCCAAAGCTTAAGGAGTTGGAAGATACGATTCTGAATGCAGAGGACAAGCTCAATACGTTGGAATATGACCTTTTCTGCAAGATTAGAGATGATATTGCAGGGCAGCTGGAACGAATCCAGAAAACAGCAAAGGCTGTTGCAAGACTTGATGTTTTTGCTTCGCTTTCCACGGTTGCAGAGCAGAATCATTATGTAAGACCGACGTTAAATGAAAAAGGCGTTATTGATATTAAGGACGGCAGACATCCTGTTGTGGAAAAAATGATTGACCATGATATGTTTGTTTCTAATGATACCTATTTGAACAATTCCAATCACTGTATTGCAGTTATCACCGGACCGAATATGGCGGGTAAGTCTACCTATATGCGTCAGTCAGCCTTAATTGTGCTGATGGCACAGCTTGGAAGCTTTGTACCGGCAAAAAGCGCTAATATCGGGATTGTTGACCGAATCTTTACCAGAGTGGGGGCTTCGGACGACCTTGCAAGCGGACAGAGTACCTTCATGGTGGAAATGAACGAGGTAGCCAATATCCTTAGAAATGCGACCTCTAAGAGCCTTTTGGTATTGGATGAGATTGGACGTGGAACATCTACCTTTGACGGACTTAGTATCGCGTGGGCAGTCATTGAACATATCAGTAATAAGCGTATTTTAGGTGCAAAAACACTTTTTGCAACACATTACCATGAGCTTACCGAGCTGGAAGGTAAGATGAATAACGTGAATAATTACTGTATTGCGGTTAAGGAAAAGGGCGACGATATCGTTTTTCTTAGAAAAATTGTGAAGGGTGGCGCAGACAGAAGCTACGGTATTCAGGTTGCGAAGCTTGCAGGTGTGCCTGACATGGTTATTGACCGTGCAAAGGAGATTGCTGAGCAGTTAAGTGATAACGATATTACGCAGAAGGTGCAGAGTATTGCGGTAGATAATAAGGGCGGTGAGCGCAAGAAGAGCAGGCAGCCGCTTGATGATATTACGATGGGGCAGATGTCGCTCTTTGATACGGTAAAGGACGAGGACATTCTTCAGGAGTTAAAGGAGATTGATATATCCAATCTGACGCCGATGGAGGCGATGAACACGCTTTACAGATTACAGAATAAATTGAACAATCGATGGTAGCAAGCATGAAGAGCAATTTTAAGACATGAAAAATCATGCAGGAATTGCTAGTACAACCGTTTTAAATAAACTACACCATATCACTTGTCTATTTTCCTGATAGCATAGGATAAAAATCCTCAGCGTAGCCCGCTACGCCTGCGTTTTTTTGTCCTGCACTCTCAAAAAAATATACTGCGTGAATGGTATAGTTATTTAGAAACCGTTGTACTAGACTTCATGTAAGAAGAATGCATAAATGCATTCTTCGGATAAGGGGGAATGGTATGGCTAAGATTCATGTACTGGATGATAATACAATAGATAAGATTGCGGCGGGTGAGGTTGTAGAACGTCCGTCGAGCGTTGTAAAGGAGCTTGTTGAGAATGCGATGGATGCCGGCGCAACGGCAATCACAGTCGAGATAAAGGAAGGCGGTATTGAATTTATCCGCATTACCGATAATGGCGGCGGTATTGAAAAGTCACAGGTGCGCAATGCCTTTCTTCGTCATGCGACAAGTAAGATTAGTAACGTAACGGATTTGCAGACATTGCAGAGTCTGGGCTTTCGTGGTGAGGCACTTTCCAGTATAGCGGCTGTATCCAAGGTCGAGATTATTACCAAGACAAAGGACGAGATGACGGGTGTACGCTATTGCATAGAGGGTGGAAGAGAGACTGAGTTTGAAGAGGTTGGAGCACCGGACGGAACTACCTTTATTGTAAGAAATCTGTTTTTCAATACACCGGTTAGAAGAAAATTCTTAAAAACAGCCATGACGGAAGGCAGCTATATCACAGACCTTTTGGAGCAGCTTGCGTTATCCAGACCGGAGATTTCCTTTAAATATGTGATTAACGGCCAGACGAAGTTCTTTACAAACGGAGATGGTGATTTAAAGGCTATTATTTACCGTATTTTCGGAAGAGATATTGCCAATGAAATGGTGCCGTTTCAGATTGTGGATCAGGAGCTTGTGTTAGAGGGCTTTTTAGGTAAGCCTACGTTAAACAGGGCAAACAGAAACTTTGAGAATTATTTCGTAAACGGAAGATTTATCAAGAGCAAGCTGTTATCCAAGGCAATTGAGGAGGGATATCAGCCTTATCTTATGCAGCACAGATATCCGTTTTGCGTGATACATATTACAGTGCCGACAGACGAGGTGGATGTGAATGTGCATCCGACCAAAATGGAGGTTCGCTTCTCCAATCAGAACAGCGTGTATCGTATGATTGCACAGAATATTACTGACTTTCTTGCAACACAGGAAATGATACCGGAGGCCGTTTTTGCGGAGGAGGCAAAAAAGGTTAGTAAGTCTGAAAAAATAGAGGCACCTGAGCCTTTTGAAAAGGCCCGTATACAGGAGCAGCTTCTTCGTGAAGAAAGCAGCTATAATCATACCTCAGGCAAGGCGGGCACGCATGAAGAGGTCGGACAGTTTTTATTTAATAATAAGGTGGCCTACAATAGAGAAGAAACAAAAAAGACATTACCACCCAAGGAAGAGGACAGCTTCTTTGAAGATAAGAGAGAACCGAAGCCGGAAGCAGAGCAGGCTCCGGTCAGCACACAGAGTTCCTTGTTGCAGAAGATTCTTGGCGGTGAGAAGGAGCCTGACAGAAGCTCGACCGGTGTGATTAAGGCAAAGGACCATATTATTATCGAGAAGCATGAGCAGCTTAACTTTTTCGATGAAAAAATTCTGACCAAGGAAGCGAAGCAGGAATATCGCATTATCGGTCAGGTGTTTGATACATACTGGATGATTGAGTATCGTGATAAGCTTCTGATTGTTGACCAGCATGCGGCACATGAAAAGGTAAAATACGAGCAGATACTCAAAAAGGTCGAAGCGCATGAAGTGTATTCCCAGACCTTGACACCGCCAATTATCATCAGTGTTACTGCCAAGGAGGCAGATATCATCAGGAATTATGGCAAGTACTTTGAGGAACTTGGATTTCAGATAGAAGATTTTGGAATGAATGCCTATGCAATCCGAGGCGTACCGTATGATTTATTTGGCTATGATGTTAAGGAGCTGTTTGAAACCATTTTGACGGAGATGGCAGATAATCCGGTTCGTGGTGTACCACAGGTTATTCGTGAGAGAATTGCAACCATGGCATGTAAGGCAGCAGTGAAGGGCAACAATTCCATGACCTATGAAGAAATGGATACGCTGGTTGAACAGCTGCTAGGTCTGGACAATCCTTATAACTGTCCTCACGGCAGACCGACCATTGTAACGATGTCAAAGTATGAACTGGAGAAGAAGTTTAAAAGGATAGTGTAGAAAAACACAGGGATTGGTGTAATATGAAGAAACCTCTGATTATATTAACAGGCCCTACGGCAGTAGGGAAAACGAAGCTGTCGATTGCACTTGCCAAGGCGGTAAACGGTGAGATTATTTCCGCAGATTCCATGCAGGTGTACCGTCACATGGATATCGGTTCAGCGAAAATTCGGCCGGAGGAGATGGGTGGCGTAACACATCATCTGGTAGATATTTTAGAGCCGACCACGGACTTTAATGTTGTTTTATTTCAAAAATATGCCAAGGAAGCCATGGAGAAAATCTATGCCAAGGGAAAGGTGCCGATTCTGGTAGGCGGAACAGGATTTTATATTCAGTCAGTATTATATGATATAGATTTTGACGAAAATGACGAAGATACCGAGCTGCGTAAGGAGCTTGAAGTACTTGCAAGGGAAAAGGGCGCAGGGTACTTGCATGATATGTTAAAGGAATGTGATCCTAAGGCAGCAGAGGCAATTCATGCAAATAATATCAAGCGTGTGATTCGTGCCATTGAATACAACAGACAGACAGGCGGCAGGATTTCGGAGCACAATGAGGCGGAGCATCAGAAGGAATCGGCGTATGATTCTCGTTATTTTGTTTTGACGGATGAAAGGGAACGCCTGTATAGGAATATCGACAAGCGGGTAGATATGATGCTTGAGGAAGGTCTTGTGGAAGAGGTCAAAAAGCTTCTCGATATGGGCTGCAAACGGGAATCGACCGCTATGCAGGGACTTGGCTATAAGGAAATCATTTTCTATCTGCTCGGTGAGATTACGCTGGAAGAGGCAATTTATCTGATTAAGCGTGATACGAGGCATTTTGCCAAGAGACAGCTTACCTGGTTTCGCCGTGAAAAGGATGTCATCTGGGTTGAAAAAGATAAATTTGCATATGATGAAGGAAAAATGTTACAATATATCATTAATTGTTGGAACGAAAAGATGGAAGGAAAATGTGCAAAGGTACAAATTGCAGAAACATAGAAAGGCAATCATAAAAATGGAACAGACAATTCAAAATATGTGTAAGCAAATGGGAATCTCTGATGAGGTTTATTCGTTTTGCGAGGAGATATTAAAGGGATTAGAGGAGCGGTTTAAGGAGATTGATAAAACCGCGGAATTTAATCAGTTAAAGGTTGTTAAGGCTATGCAGGACAATAAGGTCAGCGAAGCATGCCTGCTTGGAACAACCGGATATGGATATAATGACTTGGGAAGAGAGACCCTGGAGGCTGTATATGCTTCTATTTTTCATACAGAGGATGCTCTTGTTCGTCCGCAGATTACCTGTGGTACCCATGCACTTGCTTTGGCACTGATGAGTAATCTTCGACCGGGCGACGAGCTTCTCTCACCAGTGGGCAAGCCATATGATACCTTAGAAGAGGTCATTGGAATCAGACCTTCCAAAGGTTCGTTGAGCGAATACGGTATTACCTATAAGCAAGTTGATTTGTTAGAGGATGGCTGCTATGATTATGAAAATATCAAAAAAGCAATCAATGAGAAGACGAAGCTTGTAACGATTCAGCGTTCCAAGGGCTATCAGACAAGACCAACCTTATCGGTAGCAAGAATCGGAGAGCTGATTTCCTTTATCAAGGGAATCAAGCCGGATGTTATATGCATGGTTGATAACTGTTACGGAGAGTTTGTCGAGCGAATCGAGCCGACCGACGTAGGCGCAGATATGGTAGTGGGTTCGCTGATTAAGAATCCGGGCGGCGGTCTTGCACCGATTGGCGGCTATATTGCCGGTAAAAAGGAATGTGTGGAAAATGCCGCATACCGCCTGACCTCTCCGGGACTTGGTAAAGAGGTTGGCGCTTCTCTTGGCGTATTGAAGGATTTCTATCAGGGCTTGTTCCTTTCACCGACGGTAACAGCAGGAGCATTAAAGGGTGCTGTTTTTGCAGCAAACATTTATGAAAAATTAGGCTTTGCTGTTGTTCCGAACAGCACGGAGTCAAGACATGATATTATTCAGGCTGTTACCTTTGGCAAGCCGGAGGGTGTCATTGCCTTCTGTAAGGGTATTCAGGCGGCAGCGCCGGTGGACAGCTTTGTAACGCCTGAGCCTTGGGATATGCCGGGGTACGACAGTCCGGTTATTATGGCAGCAGGAGCCTTTGTAGCGGGTTCATCGATTGAGCTTAGCGCAGACGGTCCGATTAAACCGCCTTATGCAGTATATTTCCAAGGTGGACTGACCTATGAACATGCAAAATTCGGCATTATGAAAACCTTGCAGGAGGTTATTGATGCGGGTATTGCAAGCCTTTAAGCAGTACATACACAATAAAATGAGACATTATTCTACACCTTAGAGTCGAAAAAAAACTGATGTTTTTAGTGTACAGACTCTTTTTCGTGTGGTAATATATCTATGGTTATTGCATATACTTTATGTTATTCACCCGGAGAGATACAAGGGAATACATGAGTTTATTAAAACAATTATATGATGCAGAAGAATTGCCGTATGACAAGTTTATGAAGTTGGGTCCGCAAAGTCTGTCGGATGCTGAGTTACTGGCTATCATGTTACGAACAGGCACTAGGGACAAGACACCGATTGAGCTTGGACGGGCTGTTTTACAGCTTGCCGGTTGCAAGCGGGGACTGCTTGGCCTTCATCATTTTTCAATCAAGGAGCTGATGAAGATACCGGGCATTGGCGAAGTGAAGGCGGTGCAGCTTCTTTGTATTGCTGAGATTGCCAAAAGAATCTCACACATGCAGGCAAAGGTAAATCTTTCCTTTCAAAATCCTGACTCTGTTGCGACATACTATATGGAGAGGATGCGGCATCGGGAAACGGAACAGCTGGTGCTTGTTTTGCTGGATGCGAAAAACAGGATAATTAGTGATGAAGTGATTTCGGTAGGCGTGCTGAATGCCACACTCATTTCCACAAGGGAAATTTTTGTAAGAGCCTTGAAGGAGGAAGCGGCATACGTGATGATTCTGCATAACCATCCAAGCGGCGATCCGACGCCAAGCAGGCAGGATCAGCTAATCACCAATAAGATAAAAGAAGTATCCGATTTGGTTGATATTCCATTGCTAGATCATATCATCATTGGAGACAACCGATATATCAGTTTTAAAGAAAAAGGACTTTTATAAGAGACAGAAAGGAGTTGTTATGTTGGCTAACAACGTATATGGTATCGACTTAGGTACCAGAACAATTAAAATTTATAATTCTCATGGCGATAATGTTATCGTGGAAAAGAACATGATTGCGATTGAGGACAAGAAGAATTTATTCGCATATGGAGATTCTGCTTTTGAAATGTTTGAGAAAGCTCCTTCTAATATCGAAATTTCCTACCCGCTTTGCAACGGTGTTATTGCTGATATTAAAAATATGCAGCTGTTACTCCGAAATTTTATTATGGATTCCAATAAGGGAGCGATTAAGCCGGCTGAGTTTTACATTGCTGTTCCTTCTGATATTACCGATGTTGAAAAGAGAGCATTTTTTGACCTTATTAAGGAAGCAAATGTGAAAGCTAAGAAGATTATGCGTGTAGAAAAGGCAGTAGCAGACGGCCTTGGACTTGATATAGACGTTAAGAATGCACAGGGTATTCTTGTTGTTAACGTTGGATTCCATACAACAGAAATTTCTATTCTTTCTCTTGGAGGAATCGTTTTAAGCCGACTGATTAAGGTGGGCGGACAGAAGTTTGACGAGTCCATTAAGAGTGCAATCAGAAAGGAATTCAGTCTGATTGTAGGAAGCAAGACAGCAGAAAATGTTAAGATTGCATTAAAGGAACTCGAGGCAGAGGGCAAGGGCGCGATTGTTTACGGTAGAGATATCGTCACTGGACTTCCTATGGAAAAGGAAATCCCGACAGACCTTGTAAGTGCAAGTATGCTTGAGAACTTTAACGTAATTATTGATAATATTCGTGTGATTTTAGAGAGAACTCCACCTGAACTTTCCGCTGATATCTTCAGACGCGGTATCTACCTTACAGGTGGTGCATCACAGGTTAATCATCTTGCAGAGCTTATTGCAAAGGGAACAGGCCTTAAGGTAAATGTAAGCGAGAATCCTGTTACCGGCGTTGCACTTGGTATTTCCAAGATTATTAAGGATGATAATTACAAATCAGTTGCATATTTAGAAGGAATGAGTAAATAAATGAGTCCTGTTGTAAAGAGAAAACGAGATAAATTCTCCATTCCAAGTAAATACTGGCTCTTGATTCTTACCGTAGTCTGCATTCTTCTGATGTCAGTTACGTTTCTTACCGACTATACACCCGCAACCGTGAATAAGGTTGCAGGCTATGTCGTAGTGCCGTTTCAGAACGGTGTAAGCCGCGTTGGTTCATGGATTTCGACAAGAGTCGATGAGCTTGGAGAGCTTAGGGTCGTTCTGCAGGAGAATCAGGAGTTAAAGGAACAGATTGCAGAGCTTACCATTCAGAATACACAGCTTCAGCAGGATAAATACGAGCTGACGAATCTCAGGGAGCTTTATAAGCTCGACGAGCAATACAGCGGCTATGACAAGGTTGGTGCAAGAATCATTGCCCGTGACAGCGGAAACTGGTTTCATGCCTTTACCATTGATAAAGGCTTAAATGATGGCCTTGCCATTGATATGAATGTCATTGCCGATGGCGGACTGGTAGGAAGAATTACGGATATCGGTTCTAACTGGGCTAAGGTGAATTCCATTATCAATGACGATTCCAATGTCAGTGCCATGGCGCTTGCAAGCTCGGATACGATGATTGTTACAGGCTCTTTGCAGCTGATGGCTGAAGGAAAAATCGGCTTTGAACAGCTGACGGATTCCAAAAATCAGGTAGAAACAGGAGACAAGGTTGTTACTTCCAATATTAGTGATAAATATTTAACGGGCATCCTGATCGGATATGTCAGTGAGATTGCACCGGATTCCAATAATATTACAAAGTCAGGTACGCTGACACCGGCGGTTGATTTTGAGCATCTTGAGGAGGTTCTTGTCATTCTGGAAACAAAGCAGCAGATAGAGGATTGAGAATGAAAAGACATATAGCGGCAGCCTTTGTCATACTGATTGGTTTTGTTTTGCAGACCACAGTATTCCAGACGTTAAGCTTTGGTGGAATTGCACCGAATCTTTTGATTATTATTACATCTTCATATGGTTTTATGTTCGGAAGAAGATACGGCATGACTGTCGGCTTTGTCTGCGGCTTTCTGATGGATGTCTTTTACGGAAGTGTGTTGGGCTTCTATGCGCTGATTTTCTTATACATAGGTGCCGGTAACGGATTTTTCAGGCGCGTATTTTATCAGAATGATATTATGCTGCCTCTTGCTCTGATTACAGCCAGCGACTTTATCTATTCCTTTGTTTGCTATGTGCTGTTATTCCTGTTGAGGGGAAGGTTTGATATAGGCTTTTATTTTATGGACATTATTCTGCCTGAAATTATTTATACGGTATTCGTAACTATATTTTTATACCCATGTATTCTTTTGCTTAATATGTCGCTGGAGAATACAGAAAAAAGAGGTGACCACAAGATTGTTTAAAAAATTGAAGGAAAGTCTGTTCAATATGGTCACATCAAGACTTTTGCTGTTATTCGTCGTATTTACGGGAATGGCATTAATCTTAATTTACAGATTGTTTGATCTGCAAATCGTAAATGGTGAATCTTATCTGAACAATTTTCAATTAATGATACAAAAAGAGAAAACAATAGAAGGTACCCGTGGAAATATCTTTGATAGAAACGGGAATCTTCTTGCATATAATGAACTGGCGTATTCCGTAACGATTGAGGACGTTTACGAGTCCGGTTCCCAGAAGCATGAACCGTTAAACAATACCTTATACAAGCTGATTCATATGATTGAGGACAATGGGGACTCAGTTATCAGTGATTTCAACATTGCTCTGGATCATAACAATGACTATGTTTTTACCGTTGAGGGGAATTCTCTTTTGAGATTTCTTGCCGATATTTACGGTCATACATCAACAAATACTTTGAAATATGCAGAGAAAACAGCGACTGCAAAGGAAGTTCTGGAGTATCTGTGTGACAGATACAAAATCGGTGAATATGAGACTCTTGAAGATGGCGAGAGAGGCGAATTCCTTCCGGGAAAGGGCTATACGAAGAAGGAAGCATTGCAGATGGTAACCATTCGTTATCAGATGAGTCTGTACAGCTATCAGAAGTATATCGAAACAACCGTAGCAACGGATGTCTCTCCGGAAACGGTGGCTGTCATCCTGGAGAATGCCAGCGTGCTGGATGGTGTTGATATACAGGAAACTACGATTCGAAAGTATAATTATCCGTATTTTTTTTCACATATTTTAGGATATACCGGAAAAATATCAAAAACAGAGCTTGATGAACTGGTATTGCAGGATGAGAGCTATACAATGAATGATACCGTCGGTAAAAGTGGTATTGAGCAGGTTATGGAGCTGGAGCTGCAGGGTGAAAAAGGCTCTGAGACGATTTATGTTGATAATCTCGGTAAAGTAATCAATACAACAGATTATATAGAGCCCAAGGCAGGAAATGACCTGTATCTTACGATAGATAAGGACTTGCAGGTGGCGGCATATAATATTATCGAGCAGAAGCTTGCCGGTATTATTATTTCAAAAATGAGAAATGTCATGAATTATGATCCTGCAACAGCATCTTCCGCAAGTAACATCATTATTCCGATTGATGATGTTTACTTTGCCTTATTTAACAATAATGTCATAGACATCGACCGTTTTACGCATAAAAATGCAAGCGAGACTGAGCAGGAGGTTTATCAGATTGTTCAGGACAAGCAGACGCAGGTATTACAGGCGTTAAAGGAGGAGCTGCTTACTGTAGGAACTCCGTATAATAAGATTTCCAAGGAATATCAGAATTATCAGAGTTATATTGTTTCGATGCTTACTAAGAAGGGGGTTCTTGTCAGCTCAGCCATTGACAGGGAAGATTCCACTTATATTGCATGGACCAGAGATGAGACAATCAGCTTAAATGAATATCTGACTTACGCTATCTCCAGAAACTGGATTGATATTACCAGGTTAGAGGTAACTAGTCAGTACTCTGCTTCGTCGGAGGTTTTAAGCAGTATCATTGACTATACGATTGTCAATCTGCAGGATGATAAAGAATTTTTAAAGAAAATGTACAAGTATCTGATCAGTTCCAGAAAAATAACGGGACAGCAGGTTTGCTTACTGTTGTGGGAGCAGGATTTGATCAGTGTGGAGGAAAATAAAATCGTTTCCTTGAAAAACGGCAGAACAAATCCCTATAATTTCATGCTTGAAATGATTCGTGATTTACAGATTACACCGGCACAGCTGGCGCTTGATCCGTGTACAGGCTCCTGTGTTATTACGGATGTTAATACCGGAGAAGTACTGGCTCTTGCATCTTATCCTGGCTACGACATTAATAAAATGGCAAACGGTGTAGACGCGGAATACTACGCAAAGCTGAACAGTGACCTGTCAGTTCCTCAGTGGAATGCGGCAACCCAGCAGCTGACTGCACCGGGCTCTACCTTTAAGGTGGTTTCCTCGGTAGCTGCAGTTAACGAGGGAGCAGTAGCATCCTTAAATGATACCATACGATGTACCGGAATTTTTGATAAGCTGGCACCGACCATTCACCGTTGCTGGATTTATCCGGGAGCGCATGGCAATATGAATATCTCGAATGCGATTGCAAATTCCTGCAATAATTTCTTTTATGAGGTGGGTTACCGATTAGCCCAGGACGGTTCGGGATATAATAGTGATTATGGTTTGTCGAGATTAAGAACCTATGCCGATATGTTTGGTCTGACGGAAAAGTCGGGTATAGAGATAACCGAATCAGAGCCGAAGTTTTCCGATGAGCATGTCGTTCCTTCCGCAATCGGTCAGGGTACACATAACTATACAACTGTCGGTCTGGCAAGATATGTAACTGCGATTGCGAATAACGGAACCTGTTACAACTTAAGCCTTCTTGATAAATTGACAGATTCCAAGGGCAATTTGATTGAAGATTATACGCCCGAGGTGAGAAATCAGATTGAGTTGAATGACAGTATGTGGAATTCCATTCATACAGGTATGCGTAGGGTAGTAGAGACCAAGAAATATTATGACGACCTTGCTGTTAAGGTTGCCGGAAAAACCGGTACGGCACAGCAGGACAGAACCCGTGCGAACCATGCCCTGTTTATCAGTTATGCGCCTTATGATAATCCTGAGATTTCTGTATCCGTACGTATTGCAAACGGTTATGATTCGGGATATGCGGCACAGACTGCAAGGGATGTATATAAATATTATTATGGTTTGGCAGAAGAAGATGAACTTCTTACTGGTATTGCAGTGGTCCCTGAATTAACGGGCGGGGGCGGAGATTAAGGCGTGGCATATGCTTTGCATATGGTAGGCAAAAGCACGCAGATAGGAGCGAATGTGAAAAATTCAGTTATATTAAAAAGTTTTTCCAGTGGTATATCTGTTATTATGGATGAATCCATTTCATTTGAAGAGCTGCTGGAGGATATTGCAACAAAGTTTAGGGAAGCAGATTCCTTTTTTAAGAATGCTTCTGTTGCGATTTCTCTGGAAGGAAGAGCGCTGGATGAGGATGAAGAAAGAACAATCCTTGATGTGATTACACAGAATTCACGTTTGAATGTACTGTGCCTTATGGGCAGGGATGAAGAGAAAAATATTAAATTTCTTGGAATACAAAACAATCTGACTTTCCAGAAGGATGAAAACTGTGGTCAGTTTTACAGAGGAACGCTAAAGGATGGCCAGAGCATCGAAACCGAGCATAGTATTGTTATTTTAGGCGATGTGTGCGAGGGATGCTCCGTTTATTCCGCAAAGGATATCGTGATACTGGGAAGTCTTTTGGGAGAAGCGTATGCGGGAGCTGCCGGAAGCAACAGTCATTTTATTGTTGCCCTGGAGATGAATCCTGAGAAGCTTCGAATCGGTGATTTGAAGTATAAACCGCAGCGTACCTCAAAGTGGGGACTGAAGTCAAAGGCAGTTCCTAAAATTGCATACAGTTATAATGATGAAGTGCTCGTTGAGCCCATTTCAAAAGATTTACTGGAGAATTTTACCTTATAATTTATTTTCCGGGAGACTAGTTTTTATGTGTGAGGTGACTTATGAGTGAAGTAATTGTTGTCACATCAGGTAAAGGCGGTGTAGGGAAGACTACTACATCAGCAAACGTTGGAACAGGTCTTGCACAAATGGGAAAAAGTGTTGTTTTGATTGATGCCGATATCGGCCTTAGAAATCTCGATGTTGTGATGGGATTAGAAAACAGAATTGTTTATAATCTTGTTGATGTCATTGAGGGAACCTGCAGGCTCAAACAGGCATTAATCAAGGATAAACGACATACCGGCTTATATCTGATGCCGGCAGCACAAACAAGAGATAAGAATTGTATTACACCGGGGCAGATGATTAAGCTCGTCGAAGCTTTAAAGCAGCAGTTTGACTACATAATTCTTGATTGTCCGGCAGGAATCGAGCAGGGCTTTCAGAATGCGATTGCCGGTGCCGACCATGCAATCGTTGTAACGACTCCGGAGGTTTCCGCAATCAGGGATGCTGACAGAATCATCGGATTACTGGAAGCAAATGAGATTAAGAAGGTAGATTTGATTGTAAACAGAGTCAGATACGATTTGGTCCGTCGCGGCGAGATGATGACAGTTGACGATGTCGTTGATATTTTAGGATTACCCTTACTTGGTGTGGTTCCGGATGATGAGAATGTTGTTATTGCAACGAATCAGGGAGAGCCGTTGGTAGGCAAATCCTCACTGGCTGGGCAGGCATTTTATAATATCTGTAACAGACTGAACGGTAAGGAGGTTCCGTTCCTGAATATCGGTAAGAATATTACTATATGGACCAGAGTTACCGGATTGTTTCACAGAAGTCAGGAGGAGAGAATATGAGATGGTTTCACTTTTTTCGACCAAAGACTTCACGACAGATTGCCAAGGACAGACTAAAGATTTTGCTTATTTCCGACAGAGTAAGCTGCTCACCGGAAATGATGGAATTAATAAAAAATGATATAGCACATGTGATATCCAAATATATGAAGATTGATGCCGCAACAATGGACATTCAGATTATGAAGACCGGAACCGGCGGCAGAAATTCCAAAACACCTGTGCTGTATGCCAATATTCCGATTCTTGATTTGAAGAATTGAGAACGGTTCGGAGCTGTTTTTGGCTCCGGACAATTATGATTAGTGAGGAATACCGCAGATATGCATGCAGGAGACAGAATAGATGTTTAAAAATTATCGTGTAAGGGATTATGATTTTAAGTTAATATTAATGGTAGTTGCCATTACCGTTATTGGAATCATGGCAATCGGAAGTGCGAAGGAGTCTGTACAAAGCAGACAGATTCTTGGTGCCATTATGGGCTTCTTTTTGATGATTGTACTTTCTTTTTTTGATTATTCCTTTTTCCTGCGGTTTTATTGGCTGATATATGCCTTCAACTTAGTTTTGTTGTTAATGGTTCACTTTTTCGGTGAAGAGGTAAATAATGCAACGAGATGGCTTGAAATTGGCGGAATCCAATTTCAGCCATCAGAAACTACGAAAATTATGTTGATTTTATTCTTTTCACAGTTTATTATGAAACGTAGGGAGAATATTAATTCTTTTAAGAATATTTTACTGTTATGTTTACTGCTTATCCCCCCGCTGTATCTCGTATATGAACAGCCGGATTTATCAACCAGTATCGTAATTGTTGTAGTATTCTGCGTTGTCTGGTATGTCGGAGGGCTTGATACCAAGATCATAATCGGCGTATTAAGTGTAGCGATTCCGGCAGCTGTTATCTTTTTGGTACTTGTATTACAGCCGGATCAGACCATTATTAAGGATTATCAGCAGGAACGAATTCTGGCATGGCTGGAGCCTGAGAAGTATGCCACGACAACCGCTTATCAGCAGACCAATGCGATGATGGCGATTGGTTCCGGACAGCTTTGGGGCAAGGGCCTGAATAATAATATGATAAGTTCCGTAAAGAACGGAAACTTCATTTCTGAGCCGCAGACAGACTTTATTTTTACGATTGTAGGCGAGGAGCTGGGATTTGTCGGTGGTTGTACCGTTATTATTCTGCTGTTTCTGATTGCGCTGGAATGTCTTGCGGTAGCAAGGAAGGCCAAGGATCTGGCAGGAACCTGTATCTGCGTTGGCATGGCTGCGTTGGTAGGCTTCCAAAGCTTTGTCAATCTGGCGGTTGCAACAGGTCTGTTCCCTAATACAGGTGTACCGTTACCGTTCGTGAGCTATGGGTTAACCTCACTGGTGAGCTTATACATGGGTATGGGATTTGTTTTGAATGTTCGCTTACAATGCGTTAGAAAATATAACAATTAACAAAGGAAGGTGCTTGAATCATGAATATTGCGTTAATCGCACATGACGG
>CAYLWP010000032.1:0-20099 GCA_964387365.1 uncultured Roseburia sp.
GCCTTTACGGAAACGGAAGAGCATATCAGCAGAAGTGGCCTGAGTATGATGAGGCCAAGACAGTAGAGTCTACCGTGGAAATCGCTGTTCAGATTAACGGTAAGGTTAAGGCTACACTTGCAGTTGCCATGGATGAGGATGAGGCTTCCGTTAAGGAAAAGGCTCATGCAATTCCGTCTGTTGCAGACTTAATGGCAGGCAAGACTGTTGTGAAGGAAATCTACGTTAAGGGCAGAATCTTAAATATTGTAGTAAAGTAATAAACGATTACACAAAATAAAATGTAAGGGGCGGCTTAGTAAGTTGCCCCTTTTATAAATATGATGTTACTGTAACGAAGCTGATATGCGTTAGCGTATTCTGCAAATAGTGAAAGGACGGAATAATATATGCTTACCCCCATGAATCACAGGGAAATTGAATATAATACAAGAAGATTTTGGAACGAAAAGAACATAGGAGAGAAGAATATTGCAGATATATTTTCAGAGTGGAGCGATGCAACACAAAGAAATGCTGCTCTAAAGCTTATGTCCT
This sequence comes from uncultured Roseburia sp., assembly GCA_964387365.1. Lineage (GTDB taxonomy): Bacteria > Bacillota > Clostridia > Lachnospirales > Lachnospiraceae > COE1. The sequence continues at coordinate 538 of CAYLWP010000032.1, forward strand.
GGCTGGAAAAGACACAGGAAGAGGTTTTTCAGGAAGATTTATTACTCGACTATGGCGCAGATTGCCTGCGGCTCTATCTGATGTTTGAAAAGACACCGGGGCCGGATGATACATGGCTGGATACATGGGAAGAATGTAATCTCGAAGGCTGTTATAAGTTTCTGGGCAGATTCAGGCGTATGATTCTTGTGGCTGATTACGCCAATCATACAGGGAGATACCTGAAACTGGATGCAACAAAAATAAGAAACAAAGTATTCTCTTTACAAAAGGAGGTTATGCAGCATCTTAGTAAGGGAAATACGATGCCTGACCGTCATAATGCGATAGCTGTTATTATGGAAGGAATGAAGCAGCTTCACAAGGAATTGTGCATTGGTGAGCTTGTGACAAGTCTGCATTCTCACGAAATAGCGATGGCAGTTCCTCATGCGCAGAAGGAAGAAGACACAGAAAGCAGAACGTCTGAAACAGATAAGAATACTACTCTGGAAGAGGCGTTAGCAGAAATGGTGGTGCTGCTGGCGCCGTTTTCCCCTGTTTTGGCAGAGCATCTCTGGCAGCGGATTATAAATAATGGCACCTCGGTACTTAGCCGCAAATGGAGAAAGCATGAACCAGCGGCAGAAAAAATACTGCTTCCCGTGCAGGTGAACGGTAAAACAAAAAAGGTCATTGCCTTGAACGCAGATGCTTGTAAAGAGGAAGCGGAGGCACTTGCAAAGCAGGAAATATCCCAGACTCTGGAGGGAAAAGAGTATAAAATAATCTATGTACCCGGTAAGATTATGAACTTCGTAATGAGTTAGAGCTATGCAAATTTAAAATAAATGTGTGAGCCATGCGGCGCTGAATAGTGCTAAAACAAAAAATAATAAAAATTTACATAAAATGTCTATACAATTCTGAAAATATGTAATATAATATAAACAATAATAGGTTACATAAAGAATTTACACGCAATAAAGGTGATTGGTGAGAATGACAGAATTTGAAAAGAATCTTCAAGTGTATCAGGAAGACGACGGTATAGAAGCTGATATGGAGACTATCAAGCGTCTCATGAAGGGGAATACCGTAATGACAAGTAAATTGGCGGCACAGTTGTATTATCAGATTCATGTGGAGAACATTCATTTTGAGTCTATGCTTGGAATTGATTTTCTCGACAGGATTGTTGATGCACTTTCCGAGTCGCAGCTGAGAGAAGTCAGAGCGCAGATTTATTCCAAAAAACGTAAGGATTCCAACCGTGAAAAATTGTCGAGGACGAATAAAGGCATGGTTGTATTCCTTTTTTCGGCGGTATTCGTTATCTGTGTCGTTTATCTGAATTGGAACATCTTTTTAGATATGAAGACCAATTACGACTCTTATAAGCTGCAGGTTCGTATGGAGGAAGCGGAGAGAGCGTCCAGAATCGAGGGCTTGTGGAAGGATAAGAAGGCAGAGGAAGAGCGGTTGCAGAAAATCCTCGATGAGCAGACAGCGCTTGCAGCTTCTGCGGAGGAGGCAAAAGAGCTTGTACAACCGGAAATCCTTAGCAAATTTACAGATTTACATGCGGAAAATCCGGATTTCAGAGGCTGGCTCAAGATAGACGGAATGAAAATTGATTATCCGGTTATGACCCGTGAGGGTGATAATGATTATTATCTGGATAAGAATTTTGAGGGCAAAAAAGATAAAAACGGATTACTGATCCTGGATTATCGATGTGATTTGCTAAGCGGCTCGCAGAATTTTATCATATATGGACACAACATGAGCTCAGGCGTTATGTTTGGAACGCTGAAAAACTATAAGAGTAAGCAATACTGTGAAGATCATCCGATTATTCAGTTTGATACCTTATATGAGGAAGGGGAATATAAGGTGGTTGCAGCCATGCTTTCAGAGGTTGCATATTCAGACGAGGATGTATTCCGATATTATGATGCAATTGATATGAGCACAGAGGAAAGCTTTGAAGCATTCAAGAAGAATATCTCCGAGCAGGCACTCTATACAACAGGAGAGGAGCTTTCCTACGGAGATTCCTGCCTGATACTTTCCACCTGTGATCGATATAAAGAAGATGGTAGATTTGTTGTTATAGCAAAAAAAATACAGAAGTAAGGGGGCTCCTCATCGGAAATAAGAAGAAAACTTCTGCATCTTCTCAGTATCTTCGGGCGTAGCATATTTTTGAAGAATAGAATAAATTAAACGGACCTCGTCCTTTTGAAAAGAAATGTTGTTTTCTCTGCTTTGCTGAGACAAGGAAAGCAGAAAAGGCAACATTTCTTTTTGTGTTAATTTGGCGCCCTGTATAAACATCTTTTCCAAAAAGAGAAGCTTCTTCTCATCAATGCCGGCAAGTGCCGGATCTTTCATCCATTCCGTATCAGCCATAAGTATCACCTCATAATTACTCTTTTATTTGATTAAAAAGTTGCATCATATCACTCATATGAAAGCCTTGCCCCATCATATTTTCCAGACCGGATAAATCAGAAAACGGATTGGAGGAAGCGTTTTCGTCACCGCTCATATTTTGGAAGAGTTCCATCATTTTCTGCATTTCCTTCATATTTTCAAAGGTCTGCATCATGTTAAGAATCTGCTGCAGGCTCTTATCTTCCGCAGGAGTAAGATATTTTTTGATGGTATGATAAATCTGCTCCGGGTCGGGAGTTTCGTTGCTCGAAGCCTTAATGGTACTGTTTGCGGGGCGTATCCCCTTTTGCGTCAGCTCAATGGTATATTGAAGCTCCATGTACTTGATTAATACAGGAAGATAGGAAGGCTTTTCGGAATCGATAAAGGGCAGCAGGGATTTTAATATCTGTATGTGGTTGCTGGTATAAAAATGGTCAAAAATCAGGGCATAATCGTTTTCGTCATCCCATTCACTCATAAAGCCTCCTGTAAGTAATGAATTTAATGTATCTTATGACTTCGTCAGGGCAGATATTACAGGAAAAGCCAATGGGCTCTTAAAGGAACCCATTGGCAGAGCTTGGAATTAGCAGCTGCGGTTGTTGCTGCATCCGCCGCAGAAGAACAGAAGGATGATAATCCAGATCCAGCTGTTGTTGCCCCAGTTAGATCTGTTGTCGTCGCATCCGCATCCCCAGCTGTTGTTGAAGAAGCCATTGCCGCATCCGCAGCTTGAGAAAAGGATAAGAATCCAAATCCAACTATTGTTGTTACCTCCGAATAAACTGTTGCATCCACATCCATCGTTTGACTGATGGCATCCGCAGTTGCTTGCTGATAAATCGCTCATAAAAGTACCTCCATAAGGGTTTTTCTATACTATATGTGAGCGTCAAAAATGTGTTACAGGTTTAAATAATATTTTTTTTATCTCCTTCCATAAAATTTGTTAAATTTTCATAAATTCGCATCTTTATTTTGGTGAAAAATAGTGTGGTATTCCTATTGTATTTTCAAGGTTTTTTGCTTGTTTTCCCATAAAAAATACGAAGCTTCCGGAAAATGAAATGCATACGTTCATTCGTAATATAGTTCCGTAAACCGCATAATTGAGTGAAAAATTGACAAAATTTTCTTTGTAAACTACTATATATAAGATACGAAACATAGGACTATGGTACTATACATAAAATAAAGGAAGGAATACAAATGAGTAAGGTTATTAATCTGTATCGCTGCGATGATGAAATTATTAATGATGCTTATGACAGAGCAGTTGTCAACATTTACCTGCAGAAGGAAAAAAACGGATATAAGTCTTTTCTGCTGTGCGGTAGCGATACCGGCGTAGGAACAACTTCGATTTCCGTGGAGCTTGCAATTTCCCTGTCTGTTGCGGGATGGAAAACCATATTGATTGACGGAGACTTAAGAAAGGGCAATACCTATAAGAGACTGAATGAATCGGTGAATCTTGGATTATCTGATTTTATCTGTTCCAAGGCACCGCTCGAGGAATGTATCTACGATACGAACTGGGAACTGCTGCATTATATTCCGAGCGGTGTGTTCCACGATGAGAGTCCGGTCAGACAGTTATGTTCCGTGAATATGGAAAAGGCAATGAAGCAGCTGCAGGATGAATATGACTACATCATTATTGATGTCCCTTCCCTGAACTCCTCTGTCGATGCACAGATTTTAGCGGTCAAGGCTGATGCAACGATTCTTGTTACGGCTATGAAGCTGTCAACAATGAAGTCCTTAGAGGAAGCAAAAAAGCAGATTGAAAAGGCAGGCGGAAATATTATCGGCGTTATTGAAAATCGCGTTGATATGGCTGAATACAAGAAATTTATCAAGGATTACGACTATTTCGAACAGAAGAAATATATAAGGACGAAGAAATAGGGAGGAAAGAAGAGTGAGAAAGAAGTGGAACCTACAGGCATTGTTTATTCTGTGTTTATGCTGTATCTGGGTTTTATCCCCGCTTGGTGTACAGGCCACAGAAAATGATGCGGAAATGATAAAGATAACAGAAGAAATACTGAGAGAATCCGAGCCAAAGCTAATGGTAGAATCCTACGAAATCACGGACGGTGAGGTTTCCAAGGGCGAAGAATTTACACTGCAGATTAAGGTTCGTAACACGAATGCATATGCCAATGCCTTCAATGTGGTAACAACCTTTACGGCCAAAACAGATAATGTGAGACTGGTTGATACGGTTGCAAACCAGAAATATGATGCGGAGATTCCGGCAGGACAGACGGTTACCTATGAGTATCGCTGTGAGGTTATGGATATCTACGAGCGTGATACCCTGGTGATTGAATTTAACTTTTCCTATGCGGATAAGTACGGAAGAACCTATGGAAATAACTCTATGATTACTCCAAGAATCGATAAGAACTGTATTCTTTCTATCAATTCCCTTTCCGTTGCGGAAGGTGCAACAGTCGGTGCCAAGGCATTGGTTAATGTCAGATATTCCAGCACAGGAATGCTTGATGTAAAGAATGCAAAAATGGTGATTGACGGCAATATTATCGGTGGTACAAAGGAAGTCGAGCTTACTGAGCTGACAAGCAACGAGCAGCGTTCCATGGACTACTATGTGAACTTCAGCGAAGCAGGCGATCAGGTGCTGGCAATCAGCTTTGTTTATTCCGACGAGAACGGAAATGAATATGAGCTGGAGAAACAGGACTTTACCGTCAAGGTAAATAGCTTCCAGGCAACGGTAACAAGTGATGACGGCACAGCGGTAAGCAGTCTGCTGGACGAGGAGAATAAAAAATATGCCATCATCGGAGTTGCAAGTCTTGGTGTTGTTATCCTGCTTATCATCGTGATTATAGTAGTAAAGTGTACAACGAGTGGTCAGAAAAAAAGGAGAAAATAAATGGATTTCAGCAGAATTATTGAAATAGATTTCGGCAGATGCTTTAAGGCACTCTGGAATCATGTAACCTGGATTATTGTTTCTATGGTTTCTTTTTTCACCATAGGAATCCTGGTAGCTGTTTTTTATCTTGATACAGAAAATGTTTATGATGCAAAATCAAGCGTTTACAGCATCACCTACGGCTCCTATGCGGATTCGGCAAATGGTATACAGGCAATCAAGACATATTCCGACATCGTAAAGAGCCTTCGTGTTGCCGAGAGAGCAGCACTTCTTTTAGGCGATGACTCTTTAGACAAGTTTACAATCTATGACATGATTGAGGTAGACGAGCCGGAACCGAATTCACTTGGCTATATAACCGATGATTCTTCGATTATACAGATTCATGCTTATGCAACCAACAAGGACGATGCGATTCGTGTGGTGAATGCCGTTGCTAATGCATATGTCATGGAGGTAACCAGTATTACCAATTCGGACAGCGTGCAGGTACTTGATGAAGCATACACCTGTGAAATAACCTATAATGCACTGAAGCAGCAGCTGATTTACATCGGCATCTTTACCGTATTGGGAATCCTGTTTGGTTGTGCTGTTATCGTGTTAATCGAGATTTTCTCACAAAAAATAACTTCCCTGAAACAGGGAAGTCTCTATAACCAGCTTGATATTATCGGAGTTATTCCTGAGCAGGAGAAGCAGACAGCTGCTCAGACTGCAAAGTAATGCAGACAAGCTCAGGACGGTTATAAAAGCGGGGAATGACGGTATCGCCAAGTCCGCGGCTTACAATCATGGTGCTGCTCTTCGATTCATTCTGATAAGCGCCATGCGTATACTTTGGGAAAAAATCGCCGACGTTTCCCAAAACACCGATTCCGAGAACCGGTATACGAATGACTCCGCCATGGAGATGACCGGTAAGAACAAGGTCATAGTTATAATCGCTGATTAAATCATAGAAATCAGCGCCATGGTACAGAAGCATGCGAAAGCCTTCCGGCTCAGCAGGCTGAAGGAAATTAGTCAGATAACGGGAATACCATTTACAGCCTGTCAGCTGAATGGATGAGTCACCTCTTGTAAGGATTTCCGTACGGTCATCCAGGTCGGTTATCTGATAGGTATCCATAAGCTGACGAAGCTGCGCATACTGCGTGGCAGAGCCTGTATAGAGCTCATGGTTTCCTGTTACATAGTAGGCAGGAATCTGTAGCTTTAATAGACCGGCAAACAGATTTTCCACTGAGGACAAATCGTCATGGTCTTCATCAACGATATCGCCGGTTAAAACGACGATGTCCGGAGCCATTTCCTGAATGGCAGATACCAGAGTCTGATTATCTTTGCCGAAGTTTTCGCAGTGGAGATCGGAAATATGACAGATTTTAAACCCGTTAAAGTCAGCAGGAATTTCAGGACTCTTGTAAGTGTAATGGGTGGTTTCCAAAAAAGGATTGAAACCAAGCAAAAGAAACACCAGTAATAAAGCAATGATACATATGATGATACGCTTGCGCATGTTTGTCACCCCGGAATGTTTTTATATGTATTATATCACGTTGGAGGGAGCGTAACAATGAAGAAAAAGGTTTTACATATTGTGGAAGCGTTCGGAGGAGGCGTATTCACGTTCCTTGTTGCCCTGGCAAACAAAACCTGTGAAGAGTTTGATGTCACGATTGCATATACGATGCGGCCGCAGACACCGCTGAATTTCATGGAGCTGATAGCCCCCCGTGTTCATCTGATTGAAATGACACAGGTGCAGAGAAGCATCAGTCTGAAGCAGGATTTGAAGGGGGCAGCTGAAATTCGCCGCATATACAAAAAGGTGAAACCGGACTTTGTTCATCTTCATTCCTCCAAGGCGGGATTCTTAGGAAGAATGGTAATTGATTGCAAAAAGACAAGCGTTGCATATACGCCGCATGGGTTTTCCTTCCTCAAGGAGGACGACTCACCGATAGTAAGAAAGGTGTATAAAACGGTTGAGAAGATAGGAGCACATAAGGGCGGATTTATTATCGGTGTATCCAAGGGAGAGTACGAGGAAGCACTGAACCTGACAGGTAATGCCGGCTATGTCAATAACGGTATTGAGCTTGACGAGGTACAAAATCTGCAGATACAGAATCTGAAGGTGGCTGAGGATAAAACCTGGAAGGTTGGAACCTTAGGCCGTATTTCTTATCAGAAGAATCCGAAGATGTTTAACCGTGTGGCAGAACATTTTCTTCATGACAGCTTTTTATGGATAGGGGCAGGAGAGCTTGCAGAGGAGCTGCATGAGCAGAATATCAGAATCTCGGGCTGGAAATCACATGACTTGGCTATCGAGCTGTTAAATGAGCTGGATATCTTTGTCCTTCCGTCCTTATGGGAGGGCCTTCCAATCTCACTGCTCGAGGCTATGTACTTAAAGAAGGTATGTATCGTTTCCAATGTGGTAGGAAACAGAGATGTTATCATTCACGGCGTGAACGGCTTTATTGCTGAGACAAAAGAGGATTACATCAGAATTATTCAGGGTATTAAGGATGGCATATACGATATCAAGGCGATTACGGAGAGAGCGCACAATGATATCAAGAATATTTACAATGTCGATGTTATGTGTGCAAAATATGCAGAAATCTACAATACGGATCTGAGATTTGGAGTTGGAACATGGATAAAACAATCAGTGTAATTGTACCGGTGTATCAGGTAGAACAGTATCTGGAGAAGTGTATTCAGAGTATCGTGAACCAAAGCTGGCGGAATCTGGAAATCATTCTGGTAGACGATGGCTCTAAGGATAGCTGTCCTGCAATCTGTGACCGCTATCAGGAAAAGGATGACAGAATCAAGGTGATTCATAAGAGTAACGGTGGCCTTTCCTCTGCACGAAATGCAGGTCTTGAGATTGCTACAGGCGAATTCATCACCTTTGTTGACAGTGATGACTCCATTGATGAAAAAATGCTGGAGACCTTGTTTACAAATATGCAGACCTATGACAGTGATATTTCCGTCTGCTTCTGGCAGGAGGTATGGGAGGATGAAAAAACGCCTGCTGACGGAAGCGGGAAGCCGGAACCAGAGCAGGTTGTCGTAACGTGCATGAATCAGGTAGAGGCAATGAAGAAGATGCTTTACCAGAGAGGATGTGATTCCTGTGCCTGGGGCAAGCTGTTTAAAAGAGAGCTGTTTTCCGAGATTCGCTTCCCGGAACAGAAGATATATGAAGACATTGCTATTATGTATCAGGTGTTTGGTCTTGCCCAAAAGGTTGTTTTTTCTGACTATCAGGGATATAATTATTTACAGAGAAATACTTCAATTAGTAAGGCTCAGTTTGCAGTAAACAAGATGAGCCTGATTGACTTTACAGAATATAATGAAGCGTATATGAGTGAACATTATCCGGAGTTGCTGACTGCAGCGCATTCCAGAGCAGTTCGGGCGAATTTTCATATCTATATGCAGATTCCGGTAAAGGATGAGTATAAGGAATATCGTGACAGAATAGAGAAAAACATAAAAACAAGAAGAATGACAGTGTTACATGACGGGGAAACCGGAATGGGGACAAAGGCAGCTCTGTTGATGACATTTTTAGGTTTTCGCTTTTTCCTTGCATGTAAGAATATGAAGAACTGGGGGAAAACAATGTGAAAATTAAGATTGCACATGTGGCCGGCGGTCTTACAACAGGGGGCGTGGAAGCAGTTGTTTACAACTATTTTTCACACATGCCAAGAGAAGATTATGAGTTATATTATATCTCCTATGATACACCAAATGCTCAGGTAAAGGAGAAGTTTGAAGCACTTGGCTTCCAGGTATATGAGGTGTGCAAGAAGAAAGAGAACCTGATGAAAAGCTGTAAGCAGGTTCTGGATATTCTGAAGGAAAATGATATTCAGATTATCCATTCCCACATGACGCTGATGTGCTTCATCACATCGATTCTTGCAAGGATGTGCGGCGTAAAGGTACGTATTGCACATTCCCATCTTGCGCAGAATATCTATGGAGTGAAGAGGTATGTTTACGGTGTGTTTAAGTGGCTGACGAAGGTATCGGCGACACACTATTTTGCCTGCGGTAACGAAGCAGGGCAGTATCTGTTTGGTGAAAGGGCGTTTGAAACAGGCCGGGTTACGATGATGCGTAATGCCATTGATACGGAAAAGTATGGCTTTGATACGCGAATAAGAGCAGAGCTTAGGGAAAGGCTCGGCGTAGAGGATGCGTTCTGCATCGGACATGTCGGACGTTTTACGGAGCAGAAAAATCACAGCTTTTTATTAGATATTATGAGTGAAGTCGTAAAAAGAAACCCCAATGCAAAGCTGTTTTTATTCGGCGAGGGCCCTCTGGAAGAGGAGATTAAGGAAAAGGCAAGGAAGCTGTCCTTAATGGGAAATGTGGTCTTTATGGGCTCTGTGACAGATATGTACCGGTATTATTCGGTAATGGATGTCTTTTTACTGCCGTCCCTGTATGAGGGACTTGCCGTTTCTCTTGTGGAGGCTCAGTGCAACGGGCTTCCTGTTGTGACTTCCGATATGGTAACGGAGGAGATTCACTTATCTGATATGTATGAGATGTTATCCCTGACGTCAGACACGTCTGTCTGGGCAGAGGCGGTATGCCGTTATGCAATAGAAAGGGATAATCCAAAGCATGAGGAAGCAAGAAGAATGGCACATCACTTTATTGCTGAGTACGGATACAGCATTATTAAGGAAGCGGAAAAAATAGACAGGTTTTATAAGAATGCGGTAGGACAGAGGTAAGAGATGATTATTTATGTCATTGCAGTGGCGCTATCGATGATATGTGCCGCCTATGCATACAATGTAAAAAATATAAAATCGTTAAACAGTACATATAAAATCCTTTGCGTGCTGGCATGTTTGCCGACAACACTGGTTTCCGTAGTGAGATATAAGGTAGGAACCGACTGGTCCATTTACCATGATTATTTCCACTGGATATCGGAAGGAACGGATCAGTTCAGCGAGCCGTTATTTAATCTGCTGAACAGAGTGATTTATCTCTTTACACAGGATTCCTGGTGGCTTTTTGCAATTTGTGCCGTTATCATCGGATATTTTACTTACAGAGCCATTATGGAGCAGAGTATCAATCCGGCGTTTAGTATTCTGATTTTTATGATTAGCGGCGATTATTTTAACTCGCAGAATCAGATTCGGCAGGCAATTGCGATGGCTATCTTTTTGTGTGCGATGAAATATATGAAGAGTCGTGACTGGAAGAAGTACTTTCTCTTTCTGGTTGTTGCTTTTCTGATTCATACCAGTGCCATTATTTATTTCCCGATGTATTTCCTGTACGGCAAAAAGATTAACGTGAAGGTTTTAATCGGATTATTTGCGGCAACGGTGGTGATGCTTCCGGTCATCAATAAGGTGATGGTATTTGTGCTGACGAAAACAAGGTACGGCTGGTATTTTGATTCCATTTATAATACGAATGATTTTTATCTGCTTGGATTTTTGTTTACGGTATTTTTCAATGTGATTATGTTTTTCTACTATTGCTACGGTGAGAAGCATGCGCTGGAAAGCGGTAAAACAAGAGAAGAAGCGCAGGATTATGATTTCAATATTCTGATGTACATTTATTACTTTGCCGCAATGAGCGTTCTTTTTTCGGCGGTGGTTCCGCAGATGGTGCGTATTACAACAGGCTTTTCCATTGTGACTTCCCTGCTGATGCCGAGACTTGTGGTAAGAGAGCATGACAGAAACAGGCGTATTGTGCTGTATATGCTGATTGTAGCGGTATTTTTGGTGAAGTTTTTATTTGATGTTTATAGTAACGGCTGGTATGACGCATTGCCGTATCAAACCATATTCTCACGTTAAGACCACCGGAAAGGCATGGATATGAAAGTGAATACAAAGTTTTTGAATTTTATAAAGGGATTTTTGCAGGCTGTTTCTGCGAACGTGATTCGACTGATGATATCCATCCTTTTGACGTTATTGCTTCCGAAGCTTCTTGGAGTAGAGGAATACAGCTTTTGGCAGTTATACCTTTTCTATGTAACGTATACGGCATATTCGTCCCTGGGCTTTTGTGAAGGAACCTATTTAAAGTATGGCGGAAAGGAATATAACGAGCTGGAGGGACGAACCATGGCATCCCAGTTCTGGACGCTTGCACTGTATGAGGTTCTGTTCAGTCTTGTGTGCGGTGTAATCTTTATTCAGTTTGTTCCGGATGGGCAGAAGAGCTTTATTCTTTGCCTTGCGCTGATTTCTTCTATCTTTGATATTTTAAGATATCTGCTCCAGTGTGTGCTTCAGGCAACCAACCGCATCAAGGAATATGCAAGAGTTGTGACCTCGGAGAGGGTGCTCTTTTTTGTATTCTTAATGATTACACTTCTGTTAGGCTATCGTGATTACAGGCTGCTCATTGCATCCGAGATTCTGGCGAGAATCGTATCGATGATTTATGCCATGATTTTGTGCAGGGAAAAGGTGTTTGTACGTTTTTCGTTTGATAAGGCGTCCTTTAGTGAATCTAAGGAGCTCGTCGGAATCGGTTTTAAGCTGTTGCTTGCAACACTGGCAAGTCAGCTCGTTATTGGTATTGTTCGTTTTATGATAGAGCTTCGCTGGGGAACGGTCGTGTTCGGCAAGGTATCTCTGACCTTAAGCCTTTCCAATATGGTCATCACCTGTATTGGTGCGGTCAGCATCGTTCTGTTTCCGGTTTTGAAGAATATGGAGAAGGATAAGCTGGACGAGCTGTATGAAACCATGCGAATGGTTCTTACGGTTCCGGTGCTTTTTGTATTACTGTTCTATGCGCCGATGAAACTGATTCTGTCTGCATGGCTCCCGCAATATGCAGAGAGCTTACGATATCTGGCGATTCTGCTGCCCATCTGTGTCTATGAGACCAGGTCATATGCGCTGATTAACACGTATTTCAAGGCATACCGCAAGGAAAATGATATTCTGCTGGTGAATGTGGTAACGGTTATTTTGAGTCTGATTCTTTCCTCGATTGCCGTGCTGTTATGTGACAGCCTCGACCTTGCAGTGGTTTCGATTGTTGTATTGATGATTTTTAAGAGCGTGTATGCAGAGTGGATTATGAAAAAGTATGTCAATATTCATGTTCTGGTTGATAATATGCTGGAAATCGTGCTGACGCTGATTTTTATTGTCAGCAGTATGATGCTGACAGAGGGTATGGCATTTGTCGTATATCTGATTGCGTATGCAGCTTATCTGATTATAAGAAGTAAGAAGATTATTGCACAGTTAAAAAAGGCAAAGGAAATTGTCTTTAGGAAATAACCTTTGGAAAGGTATGGAGTGGAAATGAAACAAAGAAATTATTCCATGGACGTATGTCGTCTTTTGGCAGCCATATGGATTGTGACCTGTCATGCAGATATTTTCATAGAAGCCGAGGAGGGGGGGTATCTTTTCTTTGCAAGGTTTATTCCCAGAGTCGGTGTTGCCTTTTTCTTTGGGATGTCGGGTTATTATTATCTGAAGTCGATAGAAAAGAAGGGAGTTTTTAAAAAACAGTTCTTTTCCCTGCTGAAGGTATATACCGCATGGTCACTGGTTTATTATCTGGCAAGCTTTGTTGTGAATGTTGTGATGGGAGATGAGGCGCTTGGGACCTTCCTTGCGGAACGCGTACTTTTTTTTGTGACCAGAGGAAGTTATTCCCATTTCTGGTTTTTTACGGCAATTATTTATGCTACAATCATAGCAACGGTATTCTTTAAGCTGTTCGGGAAAAAGGGAATCAGTGTACTTGCGTATCTGTCGCTGGTGCTTTTCCTGATAGGTAATCTTGGCAGCAGCTATTATGAAGTCGGAATGAAGATTCCGGTGATTCGTGAGCTGATTAGTACGGACAGAGATACGTTTGAGGTGTTACGCGGCATTTTCTGTATGGGTCTTCCCTATTATATGATGGGATATTTTATTCATGTACTGGAGGAGCGTTTTTCCAAGCTGGAAACGGGCAAGGTGACGGTGATTTTTACTGTTACTGCATGCCTGTATTTTGGTGAAAGCTTTATTCTTAGCAATGTAGTCGGCTGGTATCAGTATCCTGAGGTATTCCTTATGCTGTATCCGTTTGCTTTTGTTATCCTGCTGGTATTGCTTCGCAATCCGAAGCCGGAGTGGGAGCCATTTGCGGGTACGGCAAAAAGGCTGTCGGGATATATGTATTATATCCATCCGCTGTTAATCCTGATTTTGCAGATTGTTTCCGAAAGGATAGGCATTTATATTCCGTCGGTCGCAGTTTCGCTGATTCTGGTTGCCTTTATTATGGCAAGCGGACTGATACTGATTAAGCTTGGTAAGAAGCTGCCTGTTGTGAATTATTTTATTTAAAGGAAGTCGAAGAATATGAAGAGTAATATCATGAAGCTTATATATGGAGTATTAATTATTGCGGTCGGAATCTGTATTTTTTGCGCTTCCATGATTCTGAAAAACAGTGACGGAGCAGCCGACCCGTCAGCGGAGGCTTCGCAGGAGGAGCCGGTACAGACACAGACACCTGCCTTTGACAGTCTGATTACCAATTCCGGAACGATTGTCAGTAAGGAGCTGAATATCCAAGGCGTTCCCTGTATTGTTTGTTACGGAGATGTGCAGGGCGTTCGACCGGTTATGATAATACAGCATGGTCTTACCTCTTCGAAGGAGGAGATGAAGGACCTTGCCAATGCCTTTGTGCAGCAGGGGTATCTGGTTGTGACACCGGATGCGGCAGCGCATGGCGGGCTGAAAAATAAGGATAAGTGGTCGCTTGCCGATATGATTTGCAAAACCTCAGAGGACTTTGATACGATTCTGAGCTATCTTTCCGAAAGCAGCAATGCGGACATGGAGAGAATCGGTATTGCAGGCATCTCCCTTGGTGGTATCTCTGCCTTCCATTATGTAAAAAACGGAAGCTTTGACCCCAAGGTGGTTGTTACGATGTGTGCCACACCAAAGTATGAGGATTTAGCCGGAACACTGGCGGCTTACAGCTATGTGAAGAATGGCAAACTGACCAATGAGGGAAAGCAGGAGCAGAAAGAGAAGCTCGATGAGGCGTTGATTCTGGAGTCCCCTTATGAGTCGATTTTGGCAGACAATCATACGAACTATTTCCTGTTATGCGGTGACAAGGATGATGTTGTTCCGCATCAGGGTAATTTAGAACTTTACGAGGCAAAAAAGGATACCGCGCCGGAGATGGTTTTACGAGTGAAGGAAGGACAAGGACATACGGTTACGGAGGATGACTTATGGGAAATTTTAGCTTACGTGGTTGCACATTTATAGGAATCATTGCCCTGTTAGCCGTAGGGAAAGCGTCTGCATCAGACAGCTTTTACTACGAAACAGACTCATATCGTTATGAGTTAAATAATAAGAAGGAAGAGGTGTTCTCTTTTATTACAAAGGAGGGAACACAGCTGGATACATTTACCGGTGGAGGCACCTATCAGATGATAGATGAAGACACCGGCTTTTGTAATGTCAGCACATCTGTGTTATCTTATGAGTCTGCGGTAAAAGGTGGCGTTACGTCGCTGAGAGTAGATTATGAGATGGTGGACGGAACAACAAGCTACAATATCTATACCTTTTATGATGACTATGTAAAGGTTCAGTCGTATATTGACAGGATTGATGTAAGCAGGGGCTATGACGGAATTATTTTAAAAAGAGATATGCAGAGTGACTATACCAAAACAGAAAAAAAGCTTGCGACTGACTGGGTATACCCGCAGAACGGAGATTTTCCTTATAAACAGGCGGACAGCATTGTGACAACCTATGAATTTCAGAATGGTTATAAGCTGTTCAGCTTTGTGAGAGGTAAGGATGCCAAGCGCCAGAATATGTTTGAAGAATACGGAGAGACGGATATTCCTGTTCCGACAGAGAACGGAACGGTAAGCTCGTATCAGTTAGAGTATGATTTGGTGTTTGAACATATGTCAGACGGCAGGGATGCTGATTATTTTGCCCTTTTTGAAGGAAGAGCTTCAGAATTTGCCGCCCGCGTTACGACAAATGCAAAAAATGAAAGTAATGTTGCGATTTATGAAACGGATGAGCTCATTTTAGAGCTTGCGGTGGACAATCTCCTTTCCGGGAATCTGGAGGCTGAGGTTTCTTATACCGTTTATGATTATGACGGAGAGGAAATTGCAAAGGCTGAGGAAACGCTTTCCTTGGAGGCAGAGCAGGGAAGCTCGTTACCAATAGAGGTTGTCAGTGATAAAAACGGAATCTTTTATCTTGATTACGAGGTGAAGAGCAAAAACAGCAGCTATCGGGAACTGTTTTCCTTTATTCTGACAGAGCCTTATGAGTATCAGCATACGAGGGAGAATCTGTTTGGAATCAGCGGTGTCCGCTTTGGCGAGTATGAGCCGAACGACGATACGGTATGGATTATGGAGCAGCTTGGATTTTCTAATGCAAGAATTTGTTTTTCCGAGGGCGATTATGTAGAGAAAGAGTATGATCTGCTGATTCGGTATCTGAAGAAGCTTCGTGAGAAGAAGGTAAGGATAGACGGGCAATATCTGTTACTGGACGGATGGAGAATGCCGGGACTTGATACGGCAGAGGAGCTGGAACGTGAGCTTGACGAAGCCTTGGCAGAGGTAAGTCCGTATCTTGACAGCTGCGAGGTCGGAAACGAGTACAATCTGTATGCACAGAATCAGGGCATTGCGCAGGCGATGCAGGATTACAGGAAGATTTATTTTGAGCCGGGGCTGAAAATAGTAAAGCAGAAGTACGGAATACCGCTTGCGGGTGCAGGTATCGGACTAAGCCGTGCTGACTGGTTTGAAGCGTCGGTTTCATCCGGGCTGTTTTCAGAGGAAGATATTTTAAAGACCCATGCGTACGGTTTTCCGTATTCACCGGATTACACAAGTGATGCGGGAATTGACCTTGTGGTGGAGAGCGCCTTTGCCAGAACAAGAAGCTTTTTAGAGAAAAACGGTGACAAAACGTGGTATGTCGATGAAGTCGGATACCCTACCACGGCAAAGGAAACAAGCGGAATCGGAAGCGGAAATGACCTTCGAAGTCAGGCGGATTATCTGGTAAGAGCGCTGTCTCTTGGCGCTGCGTATGGAGCAGACAGTATTTCCGTATATAATTTGTACGACCAGCTGAATCTGTTTAAGGGGGTATCCGACAGCAATAAGGAATTCAACTTCGGAATCTTCTATTATCCTGATTATTACGGAAGAATTCTTCCCAAGCCGTCAGCGGCTGCGCTTGGCAATATGACAAGGCTTCTTGACGGAGCAGTAACGGGGGAAGAGATTATGGTCTCTTCGGATACAGTAAGGGCATTTTGCATGTATGACAAGTCGGGAGAGGCGGTTTCTTATGTTGCCTGGTCAACCGGCAGCAGGCTGTCAAATGACTGTGCCGATGCGTTTGCAAGAACACCGAATCTTCCCTGGGAGAATCAGTGGCAGGAGAGTGAGAAAGAGCGGTTTTGGCTGCAGGACAAGTATGCAGAGGTGACCGATATCATGGGGAATACGACACGTTTACCGATTACGAACGGTTATGTGGAGGTGGAGCTTAGCGGTTCCCCGTGTTTTATCAGGGTAAAATAGGTCGGTTACATAATTAATTTAAATAAATTTTCTGAATTGACTATACAATTTAAGAAATATACGATATAATATAACCAACAATGAGATAACATAATGTATTAACAGACATTATAAGACAGCAAGAAGAGGGGAATTATATGTATCGTAAACTAAAAAATATTCTGGGTGTCAGCTTTATTATTTTAGCTATTGTGCTTGCACAGATTCCGATGGGGGACGTGTTTGCTGATGAGGAGGTCAACACTGAAAGTTCGGAAGAAGTGAGTACGGAGCTGGAGAGTACAGTAGAAGAATCGGAGGAATCGGTGGCTTCGGAGGATAATGTTGAAGTAGGGGAGATTGCACTGCTTGCAGAGGAGGAACAGTCTACAACTGAGACAACAACAGAGACAACAACTGTAGAGATATATTATAATCTGGGCTTTGACGGTGTGACATTGGACTCTGTAGTTAATCAGGGAAGTGGTGTGAAAAACGGAAATACGATTACGTTTTCTGACGTGTCGGCCGGCGGTGTAACGGTTCCACTGCCCCAAACGATTAAGATTTCGGGAATAGACGAGCCACAGGAATTAGTGAAGGATTCGAAAGAATATACAATCAATAATGTGAAATATTATTTTAAAGGCTGGTTTGAGGAAGGTCAGGGACAGGAGTTTAATTTTAGCGTACCGGCAACAGGAAATAAAACCATTAAGGCTACATGGGCTCCTGTAGTTGAGACACCATGTAAGGTGACTTTTGTGGCAACGGGCTTCAAACCGGAAACACAGTACATTACTGTAAATGCCGGAGATACGGTACCGGAGCCGAAGGCGGGAACGGAAGGATTTCAGGTGCCTATGAAGACGGGTAGCGAGATTACCGGATGGAAGGATGAACAGGGTAATAAGATAGAAGCGTGGGACTTTGTTATTGACAGAGACAGAACTTTTACAGCTATTCCGGATACATCTTCCTATGAGGTTATTTTCCATATGCAGGACGGTGCAACTTATAATGGAAAAGATACGCATGTTGTAAAGGTTTCTTATGGCGAGACGATTCCAACGAATGAATTACAAAGTTTAGGTTCCGTCACAAATAAAGACTTTTTGACAGATACCACCTGGTATACTGATGTAAATTGCACAACACCATTTATTATAAATACACCTATTACCCAAAAAACAGATTTATATAAGAAGTGGTATCGTATTTTAGATTTGGATGGTGTAACAGCTGCAACAAAGGGTTTCCATATCAGTGCTAACGAAAAGATTTTATATAAATTCGATGGAAATATTGATGAAACGGGTGCGATACATGTAGTAATTCCGAATAGTGTTACTACCATTGTACCGGACGCATTTCCGGATATGACAAGTATCGAGAGCGTAACACTTCCAAGTAATATCGGAGATGTTATGGGAGATGCCTTTAGCGGTATGAATAAAATAAGCAGAACGGTAACACTGAAAGGCTCTAGTTCGCAGGCAAGTGAAATCGGTAATCAGCTCGCAGTGACATATCCTAATTTTGTGTATATGAGCTCACAAACAGGTAGTGAGGGAGTTGTTGTAAACCCACCGCTGTCTTCGTTATACGATTCTAACACAGCAGAGGGTAATACCGGTTTCAATACCTATGTATCTGTACGTCCACCCAAGTTGCCGGATGGAACATATTCAACTTCGTTTACACCTTATGTACAGGGCAACTCAAACTTCCCACAGTTGGTAGAGGCAGAAGTAAGGATTACAGATCCTGCCAGATTTTTCTACATGAATATTGATTTTAATAAAGATGGAGCTCCGTTTGACGGATACAATGCACAAGAGGTGTTTAAGGTATCACTTCCGTTACCGGCAAAATGGCAGACCAAAAAAGAGATTGATGTAGACGGAAAAATCAGAGTATTTACAACAAAGTATAATGTAACACCTAAGGCATTAGAAGAAATAGATAAAGTAGATGTTGTAAAACATGATGCAAGCGGTGTTTATTGTGTGGAATTTGAAACCTGGCATTTTTCCGAGTATGTAATCGTTTATAGCGGAAGTATGGAAGACAGGGTAGAGAATAATAATACCAATACCACACCGGGCAATACAAATCCGTCACAGGGTGGTAACAACAATAATAATAGTGGCGGTAGCAATAATTCAGGTTCAAATAATAATCAGCCATCGAGCTCCGGTGGAAATTCCGGTAACTCAGGAACCGGTGGAGGAACAACCCCTTCCACTACGGGAACAACATCAGTCACTCCGGCAACTCCGGTAACACCGATTGTTCCGGTAACACCGGGTACAACTCCGGTAGTAACACCTATGGGATCAGGTACGGGTGCTCAGCATGTAAAGGATACCACACCAAAGACAGGCGACCCGTTAGAATATAGAAGCATATTGGTATGTGGATTGTTCTCCATGGGAGTGTTAATCATATGTGTGGGCAATAAAAAGAAAAAAGTAAACTATTATATAGAAGCATAAAACATGGATGAAATGCTGCTTTTCATGGAAGAAATCATTAAGAACATGGAAAGCAGCATTATTTGTTAAAAGAAATATACATAAAATGTATCTA
>CAYLWP010000033.1:0-20068 GCA_964387365.1 uncultured Roseburia sp.
CTATGCTTCGCTACAGGAGGCAGCATAAGGTCGAACATTCTTGAGAAAAAAGTGTGAACCAATATTGACAATATCAATACCATTATAACTCCTTGGATTAAGCGGGGACAAAACTGTTGACGCAATAATTATTGCCGAACATAAACAACCTATTATCATAAGGGTCAATCCAAAAATCATTTTTTTCATACACTCCGCACTCTCCTCTGTCAAATTTCACCACCTATTGTATCATGCATATTATTTATATTCCACTCATATTTTCTGAATTTTTACTGTATATTTAACCAAAATGCTTCCTCCTCAGTGACGCTAATGTTTCTTTTGCGTCAAGCAATATGCCTGTTGCTTCATACGCCTCTTCGGCTTCTAAAATTGCATTATCAATAGTCTGTGTTTCAACTATCTGTTCATAGGTTTCTATACTCATAACAACTAAATCTCCATAGCCATTTTTTGTAATAAAAAGGGGTTTTTTCACAGCATGGCTCATTCGTTCATCTTTGCCAATTTCGCGGTCTGGTCGGCGGCGATGCAGGCATCGAGGATTTCCTGGATATCTCCGTTCATAACCTTATCTAACTTGTAGATGGTTAAGTTGATTCTATGATCGGTTACACGTCCCTGTGGGAAGTTGTAGGTTCTGATCTTCTCGGAACGGTCGCCTGTACCGATCTGACTGCGGCGAAGCTCTGCCTCGGCGTCATGTCTCTGCTGCTGTTCTATATCGTACAGTTTAGCCTTTAATAAGGCGAAAGCCTTTGCCTTATTCTGAAGCTGAGACTTTTCTGTCTGGCTGTATACAACAATACCGGTTGGGTAATGTGTTAAACGTACCGCAGAGTCGGTTGTGTTGACACACTGTCCACCGTTACCGGACGCTCTCATTACGTCGATTCGTATATCCTTGTCCTCGATAACGATATCGATATCATCGTCTACCTCAGGCATTACGGCAACACTGATGGTTGAGGTGTGGATACGTCCGCCGGACTCTGTTTCCGGTACACGCTGTACACGGTGAACACCGGACTCATACTTCATTACAGAGTATGCTCCCTGTCCGGAAATCATAAAGGTTACATTTTTCATACCACCGATGCCTATTTCTTCGCATTCCATGGTATCAACCTTCCAGCGTCTGCCTTCTGCATAATGTACATACATACGATAAATTTCAGCGGCAAATAAGGCCGCCTCATCTCCACCTGCACCCGCTCTGATTTCCACGATAACGTTCTTATCATCGTTAGGATCCTTCGGCAACAGCAGAATCTTAAGCTCTGTTTCAAGCTCCTCGATACGCTTCTTCGCATCGTTAAGCTCTTCCTTGAGCATTTCACGCATATCCTCATCGCTTTCGGAATCCAGTAATGCAAGGGAATCCTCTACCGTTTCCTTGCACTTTCTATATTCACTGTACGCATTTACCAATGGTGTCAGGTCACTCTGTTCCTTCATTAAGGATCTGAATCTCGCCTGATTATCGGCTACTGTCGGCTCATTTAATTCATTCATGATTTCTTCATAACGAGCCAATAAAGCTTCTAACTTATCAAACATCTCTCTTCCTCCATATTAATATTCATGCCTTTCCAATATCTGCACGCTTTGAGTCGCAGGCACAATATTTCACTACTCAATACCTTCATAGCTACGAGCAAATAATTACAACTTCTGTCCCAGCACAACTCTGTCAAGGCCCGCATAGTCCTTCACAATCTCAATATTCTGAAAATCCTGTGCCTTCATAAGCTCTGTCACTGCCTCTCCCTGGTTATAACCAATTTCAAAGAGCAGCCATCCACCCTTGCCTAAAAATCCGCCTGCCTTTTCCACAATCTTACGATAGAAAAACAAGCCATTCTCCATGCCGTCCAATGCCTGCATAGGTTCATGCTCACGCACCTCCGGCATCAGCGTTTCAATCACGGCAGTTTCAATATAAGGCGGATTCGATATAATCATATCATATTTCTTAGCCGGCAGCTTCTCAAACAAATCTCCCTGCATAAATTCCGCTTTCAAGCCCAATCGTTCTGCATTTTCCCTTGCAACCTTCAGTGCCTCTTCGGAAATATCAACGCCAGTACCTTCACATTCGTTACTATACTTCAACAGACTTAAAAGGATACATCCCGAACCGGTACACATATCGAGAATCCGCATGCCGTCATACATATGACGCATCCCCTCCTCAACCAGTATCTCCGTGTCCTGCCGCGGAATCAGGGTGTGCTCATTTACCCGGAACACAAGTCCCATAAACTCCTGTTCACCCGTAATATGCTGCAGAGGAATCCTCGTTGCACGCTTCCCGATACACATGCGGTAGAACTGTTCCTCCATCGCATTGCGCTCACTGTCACCGTGAACCAGCAGAGTATTCCTGTCCGTATGGCAGATATATTCCAACAAAAGTCTTGCATCAAGCTTCGCCTCTTCGATTCCGGCTTCTTCCAGGCTCTTTACGCCATATTCATACAACTGTCTGTATGTCATAGCTTACATCCTTTCCATCCCATGTACCGTTTCGGCATATCCAGACATCAATCTGCCAATCTATGCACTACGGCTACTCGTTGGAATCCTCCATCCAGGAGTCATCTACATCATAGCCAAAGGTTTCCTTAATATATGTTTTCCAGTCAAATACTGCTTCTACCGATGCAATTGCAACCTCAATCATCTTATCGTCCGGTTCCTTTGTCGTAAGCTTCTGCAACATAAGTCCCGGCTTGGAAAGAAGATTAACAAGGAAATTATCACTCTTTCCCGCAAGACGGATAAGCTCATAGGAAATACCTGCAATTACAGGAATCAGCGCAAGACGAATAACCAGCTTCAATGCCATATTATCCACTCTGATAAAGAAAAATACAATAACGCTGACAAGCACAACGAACAACATAAAGCTTGTTCCGCAACGCTTATGAAGTCTGGAACATCTCTTAACATCTCTTACGGTAAGCGGCCTACCCTTTTCAATACAATTGATACACTTATGCTCCGCGCCGTGATACATATAGAGCCGCTTGATATCCTTCAGCAGGGTAATCGACACTATGTATGCAATGAAAATCAATATCCTCACAATACCTTCAATAATAGCAATGAGACTTGCATTACGAATATATCTTCCAAGAAAATCTGAAATAAAAAACGGTAACAGCATAAACAAAGCTACTGCGATAATAACAGCCAAAACGACGGTAAATCCCATCATAATGTCATCTGCCTTACTACCTAACAGCTTGGAAATCCTCTGCTCTGTCTTGCTTGGTTCTTCCTCCTCTTCTTCGTAGAAGGAAGCAGAATGCATGGTCACTTTCATACCAAGCATTAAGGAATCTATAAATGAAAATACGCCTCGGATAAATGGAAGCTTTGCAAGCTTATTATCCCCACCGGCACCCTTGTATTCTTCAATTTCTACGTCGATTTCTCCGTTTGGCTTTCGTACTGCTACAGCATACTTGTCCTTGTTCTTCATCATTACACCTTCAAGAACTGCCTGACCGCCAATACCGGAATATCTGGTCTGCTTCTTTTTTGCCATATCTGTCTCCCCAAAATAGAAACAGGTTGAGATAAATCTTTACCTCAACCCTCTTTTACGTTACTTATTTGCTTTCTACGCCGTACTTCTTATTGAACTTATCAATACGTCCACGAGCTGCTGCAGCCTTCTGCTGTCCTGTGTAGAATGAATGGCACTTAGAACAAACTTCAACGTGGATTTCAGGCTTTGTAGATCCTGTTACGAATGTGTTACCGCAGTTGCAAGTAACTGTTGCCTGATGATAATTTGGATGGATTCCTTCTCTCATGATTTTCACCTCTCTATAATAAAATCAGAATTATTATACATATGTTTCCATAAACAGCTCCCTTAGTATATCACAGTGGTTTACGATATGCAAGCACTTTTTTCATTAGTTGTTATAGTTGTTATAGATTCTTGTCGAAAATCATTCTGTTTTAGATGAATTTCATCTTCTTTACTGTCTGAACAAATTCCACGTTATTTCCGGTCTTGGCAAAAATATCAAGTATCTTGTCTACTGCTTCCTCAGGCTTGAGGCCATTTAACGCCTTTCTGATAATATTGATTGCTTCCAATTCATCCGCAGAAAGAAGCAGATCCTCTCTTCTGGTTCCTGACTTCGGAATATCAATCGCAGGGAAGATTCTCTTCTCTGAGAGCTTTCTGTCGAGAACCATTTCCATATTACCGGTTCCCTTGAACTCTTCATATACAACATCATCCATCTTGGAGCCTGTCTCAACAAGTGCCGTTGCAAGGATGGTAAGGCTTCCGCCCTCTCTCATATTTCTTGCGGCACCAAAGAACCTCTTAGGCATATGCAGTGCAGCCGGGTCAAGACCACCGGAAAGTGTTCTTCCGCTTGGTGGAACGGTAAGGTTGTACGCTCTTGTTAATCTTGTGATACTGTCTAAAAGAATACATACATCCTTCTTGTGCTCTACCAGACGCTTAGCACGCTCGATTACCATTTCGGAAACTCTCTTATGATGCTCCGGCAGCTCATCAAAGGTAGAATAGATTACCTCTACATTGGGACCCTGAATGGCTTCCTTAATATCTGTAACTTCCTCCGGACGCTCATCAATCAGCAGAATAATCAGATGCATATCCGGTGAATTCTTCTTAATAGACTTTGCAACTTCCTTTAAAAGAGTGGTTTTTCCTGCCTTAGGCGGTGAAACAATCATACCACGCTGTCCCTTACCGACAGGGCTTATTAAATCCATAACACGCATGGCTACGCTTGCGCCCGGTGTTTCCAATTTGATTCTTTGATTAGGAAAAATCGGGGTCATGTCCTCAAAATTGCATCTTCTGCTTGCAATCTCAGGCGGATAACCATTAATTCTCTTTACATACAGTAATGCGCTGAACTTCTCATTCTGGGTCTTTATTCTCGTATTTCCTTCGATAATGTCACCTGTTTTCAGGTTAAAACGACGAATCTGGCTTGGCGCAACGTAAACGTCATTCTCACCCGGCAGGAAGTTCTCACTACGGATAAATCCGAAACCATCCGGCATAACCTCTAAGATACCGTTTGCACAGATACCGCTGTCAAGCTCAGCTGGGAACTTTTCCTCCTGTTTTTCCTCCTTGGGCTCTCCGGGGCCACGCAATACCGGCTTAGGTGTAACATCCTTTCCGGCAGCCTTATCCTTTTCATCCTCGGCAAGCATAAGCTCAACAAGCTCAGCCTTCTTCAAACCGGTCGTACCCTTGATTCCCCTTGTTTTTGCAATTGCGCGTAAATCTGCAAGTGCAAGAGATTCATACTTTTCTCTCATTCCTGTCCTCCATTTTATTTATCATAATTATGCGAAGTCTGATTCTCATAATTAAATTCTATAGTAATTATCAAACAATCCTTATTTTCCTAATTCATATATCCGGGGTAATAGCAGATGCCAGAATAACTTTATACCGCTCTGCACCTTGAATCGTTTCTAGATATGTAGCAACTGCTATCGCAAGCGACAGCCGCTCATTGTTATGTATTATAACTCATTTTTTTTAAAATAGGAAGAAAAATTTATGCAAAAAAAGTGCAAAATTTATTTTTTTGCACTTTTTCTTCTTTTTGCCTTTTCTTCATATAAAAGCGTATCCGATTCCTTCAGCAAATCTGTAATCGAAGCTGAAGAATCACAACGACACTGATAGATACCGATAGACATTTCCACATAATACGGCTCGGCACTGTTTTTATTATAGTTGTCACCATACTCCTTAAGCGCCTGCTTCGTATTCTCGGTAAAGTCATCCTCTTGTGCAACAATAAATCCGGCAAATTCGTCGCCGCCGATTCTTCCGATCACGGCATCTTTTGGAAGGCATTCCTTCAAATAGCCTGCCACTGTCTTTAATGCCTCATCGCCGGCAGCATGGCCGAACGTATCGTTAATTTCCTTTAAATGATCCAGGTCACCAAACAGAACATAGGCTTTCTTTCCGGCATTTTCATTGATGACATGCAATGCATTTTCCATAAACCCTCTTCTGTTTAACATACCCGTCAGCTCATCATACTCGGAAATGAAGTTTAGTATACTATTCTGCTCTTTAATCAGGTTCAGAGACGCTTCCAATTCCGTTCTAATCTCATGCTCCTTTGTATTCAGATGATAGAAGCTCAGAAACGAACCAATCTGCATGCTGCACTGCAATGTAAACAGAATATCGCTTGGCTCATTCTCACACAGCATGATACCATACTGTGTATTATCCGAGAACAGAACATAGGAAGTCAAAACATGCGCTTCTTTTGTTGAAAGCATCTGTGTAAGTGCCTGCTCACCATCAATATGTATCCATTTTTCTCTCTTAAACTGTACGAAAGCATCACTGTTATAATAAGCCGCCAGATAGAGATTATCCGGAGTCCGCAACCGGAACGACTTCTCGTACACGACCGGTTCTGAAAGCATAAAAAAGTAACAGCTCTTTATATTCATCATTTGTAATCGACTCATAATACGCTGCAGACTTTCCTCTATACTCAAATCTGTTGTCCGCAAATCCTTGGTAAAGGAATTCACAAACCAGTTCTGGTGCTTGTTCAGGTCTACCTCTTCCTGTAACGTATGAATTACATGTGAATTCACATACTGCTGCGTCTGGACGATGGTTCTCTGCATGACATCACGAACCGTATACTCCATCTCGTAAGTCATAATTCCTCTTACCAGGCTAACAATATGATCCAGCACAATCATCGGAGAAATACGCGAAAACTTACAAAGCTTTTTCAGGCACGGATACAGTGAAGAAATCTTCAGCTTCGTGCCGGATTCTCCGAAAAGAGGCTCTATTATTTTATCAAAAAATTCCAGTAACAGTCCTCTGTACTCTTCCTTTTCCTCCTGATACGGCATGGAAAAGAAGAACTCTTCTGTTATATGAGTTACCTTCTCAGTAACGAAGGCTGTCAGTTCTTCCTTTGTCGCACGCTTACTCATGCTCTGTCCATATGCGGCGTTGCATCCGCAGGAGCCTCTTGTATAAAGAACCGTTGGTAAGGTACTGTAAGGAACCTCGCCTCCCTTAACTAACTGTATCGCATTCTGTATTGCGCGATAACTAAACTGAAAACTGTTGTGCATAACACTTGTCAGCGGCGGATTCATTGTCTTGGCAAAGCTTACGTCATCAAAGCCTGTGATTGCCAGATCCTGTCCTACAACCAGTCCACGTTCCTCGCACACGCGATATCCTGCCTTAGCCATATTATCATTGGCAAAGGCTATCGCCTCTAATCCCGGATTCTCATCAAGCAGCTGATGAACCAATGGCTCCACCAGTTCCGAATAATCACCGTGAATAACCATTTTATCAGTTACCGTTAATCCATGCTCCTGCATCACATCCCGATAAGCACGCAGACGCTCATTGGAATCGTGATTTGTCTCCGGACCGCCCATAAATGCAATCTTTTTATAGTCGTGTACTTCGATCAGATGTCTGATACACTGCTGCATGCCTGCATAATTATCGGCAACAAGACTTGGAATCGCCGGTTCATCGGAAATATCCTTTAACAGCATACATGGTATGCCCTTGAAATATTCAAACAGTTCTTCCTTTTTCGGTGTATCGGAAAAAATACTCAAAGAGCCAAACGCTACAATCAGTGCATCCGGCTTTGTTAACGGTACATAATCATATATACTGGAAAAATATACCCGGAAGTCATCTCCTGTCATGCCGGAAAGAATCGCATTGGTATCACGGGGAATACTTGAGCGCATCAAAAAAACAAGATTCACACCTTCCCTTTTGGCACAAGAATAGAACCCCTTTATTAATTCGTTCGCATATTCTGTATAATTATCCCCCATTAATACAGCAATCATGGGACGCTTCATTTCCTTCATAGGCTGACCTCGTGTTATTTCTACTTCATTCTGTGATAATAATAGTATACCTCTATCCCCTTAGCAGTGTCAAATAGAATGGGACAAAACAGTTTTTTTTCAAACTGCATAAGAATTTATTGCGAATTGCAGATAAATGTTTTAATATGTAACTGTTTGGGGCTTTGCTTTCTGTTGAGGCTCTGAACAGGTAGGTAATTTTTACAACGGAAAGGTATGGATACGAATATGACAATTCAAGAAAAAGCATTAGCGCTTCATGAAGAATGGAACGGAAAGTTAGAAACTATTTCAAAAACACCTGTAAAATCAAGAGAAGATCTTTCCCTTGCATATACTCCGGGTGTTGCAGAACCATGTAAAGTCATTGCCGAAGATAAGGAAGCGGCATATAAATATACAATGAAGGCAAATACCGTGGCAGTTATTTCCGACGGTAGTGCCGTACTTGGCCTTGGAAATATCGGACCTCACGCAGCTATGCCTGTTATGGAAGGTAAGGCTGTTTTATTCAAGGAATTCGGCGGTGTTAACGCAGTTCCTATCTGCCTTGACACACAGGATACCGAAGAAATCATCAAGGCTGTTACCTGGCTTGCTCCGGCATACGGCGGAATCAATCTGGAAGACATCAGTGCTCCGCGCTGCTTTGAAATCGAGGAAAGACTTAAGGCTACTCTGGACATCCCTGTATTCCATGATGACCAGCACGGAACCGCAATCGTTGTTCTTGCAGGTGTCATCAACGGCTTAAAGGTTGTTAATAAGAAAAAGGAAGATTGCAAGGTTGTTGTAAACGGCGCAGGAAGTGCCGGTGTTGCTATTACCAAGCTCCTGTTAACCTATGGCTTCACTAACGTAATCATGTGCGATAAGGTTGGTATCGTTGATACCTCTACCGAAGGCCTTAACTGGATGCAGGAAAAGATGGCACAGGTTACCAATCCGAACCACGAAACAGGCTCTCTTGCAGATGCATTAAAGGGTGCTGATATCTTCATCGGCGTATCTGCACCGAATATCGTGACTCCTGAAATGGTTGCTTCCATGGCAAAGGACTCCATTCTCTTTGCAATGGCTAATCCAACTCCGGAAATCATGCCGGATGTTGCAAAGGCTGCAGGTGCAAGAGTCGTTGGTACTGGAAGAAGCGATTTCCCTAATCAGGTAAATAACGTAGTTGCTTTCCCGGGTATCTTCAAGGGTGCTTTAGAAGGACGTGCTACACAAATTACAGAGGAAATGAAGCTTGCAGCCGCTAACGCCATTGCAGGACTTGTTCCTGATGATGAGTTAAATGAAGACAACATTATGCCGGAGGCCTTTAATTCAAAGGTAGCCGAGGTAGTTGCCGAAGCAGTTAAGTCACACATTAAGCGCTAATACATATGAAAAACAGTTACAATTTCAGCATAGCCGCCTCTGATAACGGGCGGCTATCTGATTATGAAAGCGAAAAAGTAAAACGCTGGGGCGATAAGCCCTATTATTCCCTTAACCATTACCTGAAAACGGTCTATGGAGAAAAAATCTATAAAATAGCCATTGATGCCGGCATGACCTGTCCCAATCGTGACGGAACGCTCGATACAAGAGGCTGTATCTTTTGCAGTGCGGGCGGAAGCGGTGATTTTGCCGGTCATGGCATTTCCATACAGGAACAGTTAAAAAACGGCAAGGCACTGTTTCACAAAAAAAATGTGGGCAACTGTTTTATCGCTTATTTTCAGTCCTTTACAAACACCTATGCAGAGCCTTCCCGTCTGGAAAGTCTCTTTACGGAAGCACTCTCCGAAGCTGAGATTGCCGGCATCTCCATTGCCACCAGACCCGATTGCTTAGAACAGCCCATCCTTGATTTACTCAGCAGACTTTCAAAAAGCTTTCCTGATAAATTTATCTGGATTGAATTAGGACTACAAACCATCCATGAGACAACCGCTCAATATATTCGCCGTGGTTATCCCCTTCCTGTTTTTGAGGACGCATTGGCTCGTTTGCAGCAGGTGGGTATTCCGGTTATCGTTCACATTATCTTAGGACTTCCCGGTGAGACGAAGGAAATGATGCTTGCAACCTGCCGATATCTTAGCCAAAAGAAGCTATTTGGCATCAAGCTGCAATTGCTTCATGTCCTAAAAAGTACAGACCTTGCTGATGATTATTTGAAGAAAAGTTTTGAAATTCTCGCGCTTAAGGAGTATATTGATATTGTGATCTCTTGTCTTGAGGTGCTTCCGCCTGATATAGTTATACACAGAGTGACAGGCGATGGTCCGAAGGACCTGCTCATTGCACCAACCTGGAGCCTCAACAAGCGCAACGTACTCAATACGCTTCACAAGGAGTTACAGTCAAGAGAAACCTTTCAGGGAAGACTTTTTCATGAGATTTAAGAGTGTGCACACTCTTTGTTACAATATAGAAAGAAGTGAAATCAGATGACACAGGATCCGTCTACTTTATATAAATTAATCGTGCTTTACATGTTGAATAAGGTAAAGTTCAAGCTGACCTATGCACAGATTAGTGAATTTATTTTGGAAAAAGAATATACGAACTTCCTGACTCTGCAGGAGGTTATCTCCGATTTGCAGGATACCGAGCTGATTAAGCCGGACACCTTAATGAACCGTACCTACTTCTCCATTACAGAAGAGGGACGTAATACTTTATCTTATTTTGGAAATCGTATCGGCGACGCTATCCGTCAGGACATTGACAGTTATTTGGATGAAAAACATTTGGAATTAAAAAATGAAGCTTCGATTACCGCAGACTACTATAAGTCGACCTCCGGTGAATACGAAGCTCAGTTGATAGCGCGTGAAAAAGACATCGAGCTCGTTAACATCAAGCTCTCAGTTCCTACCGCAGAGATGGCTGTGTCTATCTGCGACAGCTGGCAGAAAAAGAATCAGAAGATTTACCAGTATCTGATGCAGGAGCTTTTCTAAAAGCGATTCATGACTGCAAGCTTAGTCATGAATCGTTTTCTCAATCTCACTCGCTTCCGCTTTTATTCTCTCTATATGTTCCTTAATTCTTGCCTCATATCCGTTATCGGAAGGTTCATAGAATCTTCTTCCTGTTAATTCATACGGTAAATACTGCTGTTCCACATAATGATTCGGATAATTGTGTGCATATTTATAGCCGGTTCCGTGCCCGAGCTTTGCCGCTCCCTTGTAATGGGCATCCTGCAGGTGTGGTGGAATCGGCAGATTGCCGCTTCTTGCAATCTCCTCAGTTGCCGCAGAAATCGCCATATAGGCAGCGTTGCTCTTGGGCGCACACGCAACATAGATTGCCGCATGAGAAAGAATAATCTGCGCCTCCGGCATACCGATACGTTCTACCGCCTGCGCTGCGCTGACTGCAACTGTCAGTGCATTCGGATCCGCGTTTCCCACATCCTCAGACGCACAAATCATGATGCGCCTTGCAATAAATGCTACTTCCTCTCCTGCATAGAGCATCTTCGCCAGATAATAAACTGCCGCATCCGGATCAGACCCCCGCATACTCTTAATAAATGCAGATATCGTATCGTAATGGTTATCTCCGTCCTTATCATAACGGACTCTTCGCTTCTGTATACACTCCTGTGCTACTTCCAATGTAATATGAATCCTGCCGTCCTCGCTTCTGTCCGTGGTCATGACACCAAGTTCAATGGCATTCAGGGTATGTCTTGCATCGCCACCGGATAAATCCGCCAGAAATTCCAATGCCTCTTCATCAATCTCCGCATCAAAGGAGCCCATTCCCTTTTCCTTATCATATACGGCTCTCTTTAACAGTATCTTGATATCTTCCCGTTCCAGCGGCTTGAGCTCAAAAATAATGGAACGTGAAATCAAAGCTCCGTTTACCTCGAAATAAGGATTTTCCGTGGTTGCACCAATCAGAATAATGGTTCCGTCCTCTACAAAAGGAAGCAGATAATCCTGCTGGCTCTTATTAAAGCGATGAATCTCATCGATAAAGAGAATGGTACGCTTTCCATACATCGCAAGCGTATTTTTTGCCTGATTCACGACCTCTTCCATATCCTTTTTGCCGGCAACCGTTGCATTAATCTGCGTAAACTCTGCACTTGTCGTATTTGCAATAACCTTTGCAAGTGTTGTCTTACCTGTTCCGGGAGGTCCATAGAAAATAATCGAGCTTATCTTATCTGCCTTAATAGCACGATACAGCAGCTTATCCTTCCCGATAATATGCGACTGACCGACAACCTCCTCTAAGGTTGTCGGTCGAAGTCTTGCCGCAAGCGGTGACTCTTTTTCTAAGGTTGTACTTTTCATATATTCAAATAAATCCATGGCTGTTAATCTTCCTCAATATGCTCTCTACCCTGATCAATAATCGTTCTTACATGACCATCTGCCAGAGAATAAAATATGGATTTTCCTTCTCTTCTGCTCTTTACCAGTTTATTCTGCTTCAGGATTCTCAGCTGATGAGATACTGCTGACTGTGTCATATTCAATGCCGCCGCAAGGTCGCACACGCATACCTCAGCCTCCAGCAACACGTACAGAATCTTTATTCTGGTTGAATCACCGAACACCTTGAAGAGCTCTGCCAAATCATACAGTTCTTCTTCATCCGGCATATTTCTGTTAACACTCTGAACAAGCTCTTCATGTACCTCTGTCATTTCACATTGCATATTCTCTGTTCCGTGATGATGACAATACTTCTTCTCTTTTTCCATGTACAACTCTTACCTTTCTCTCTATTGCTATTATTGTTCAGCGCCAAGTCACACCTTTAACGCTCTGATTGCGTTTAATACTGCAAGCACCATAACGCCGACGTCCGCAAAGATGGCTACCCACATATTCGCAATACCCACTGCTCCAAGCAGCAGACAGACTACCTTAACGCCGATTGCAAAGTAGATATTCTGATAAACAATACGGATACATTTTCTTGAAATCTGAATCGCCTTTGCAATCTTCAGCGGATCGTCATCCATCAATACAATGTCTGCCGCCTCGATTGCCGCATCTGAGCCAAGTGCTCCCATGGCAATGCCGATATCTGCTCTGGATAATACAGGCGCATCATTGATGCCGTCCCCTACAAAGGCCAGTTTTTCCTTGTCACTCTTATGCTGTAACAGTTCCTCTACCTTGGAAACCTTATCCGCAGGAAGAAGCTCACTGTATACTTCATCAATACCAAGCTCCTGCGCTACCAGCTCTGCTGTATTTTTTCTATCACCGGTCAGCATAACGGTTTTCCTGATTCCCGCCTGCTTTAATGCCTTGATGGCTTCCTTTGCCGTTGGCTTTAACTTATCTGCAATCAGGATATACCCTGCATAGGAACCGTCTACTGCAAGATGAACTACCGTTCCCGGCTCCTGAACCTCTTTTACGCTGATTCCCAGTCTGTCCATCAGTCTGTCATTTCCTGCAGCTACCTTTACGCCATCCACCAATGCCATGACACCGTTTCCGCTGATTTCTTCCACCTCAGCCAGACGGCTTGTATCTCTTTCCTTACCGTATGACTTTTGCAGACTCTTACTGATTGGATGCGTAGAATAGCTTTCCACCAGGGCCGCATATTCTAACAGCTTTGCCTCCTCAAACTTCTCAGAGACAATCTTTGTTACCTCGAAAACACCCTGCGTCATGGTTCCGGTTTTATCAAACACGACATATTTAGTCTGTGAAAGAGTTTCCAGATAATTGGAACCCTTAACCAGAACACCTGCGTTACTTGCGCCACCGATTCCCGCAAAGAAGCTAAGCGGAATACTGATTACCAGTGCGCACGGGCAACTGATTACAAGTAAGGTCAGTGCACGCAGTACCCACACGCTCCACTCAGGAGACAGTCCCATCAACAACATTCTAACAAATGGCGGCAGGATTGCAAGTGCAATTGCGCCGTAGCATACCGCCGGTGTGTAATATTTTGCAAACTTTGAAATAAAGTTCTCTGATTTTGACTTTCTTGAGCTGGCATTCTCAACCAGCTCCAAAATCTTTGATACTGTTGATTCTCCGAACTCCTTCGTTGTTCGTATCTTAATCAGACCTGTTGTATTGATACATCCGCTGATAATCTCATCGCCAACCGCAGCTTCTCTTGGGAGACTTTCCCCGGTTAATGCGCTGGTATTAAGTGTCGTACTTCCCTCCACGATAACACCGTCAATCGGAACCTTCTCACCCGGCTGCACAAGAATCACGGTACCAACTTCTACCTCATCAGGATCAACCTGCTCGAGCTGACCGTCCTCGTTCTCAATATTGGCGTAATCAGGACGAATATCCATCAGCTCACTGATATTTTTGCGACTTTTCCCTACGGCATAGCTCTGGAACAGCTCACCAATCTGGTAGAAAAGCATTACCGCAACGCCTTCTCTTCCATTCTCAATTCCCTCTGCCGGTTCACCGTTCAGCACACGGTAAACGCCTAATGCCATGGCGCCGACTGTCGCAATCGCCATTAAAAAGTTTTCATCAAAAACCTGCTTATTGCGTATCCCCTTCCATGCCTTAATCAGGATATCATATCCGATTGTAAGATACAGAACCAGATATAAAGTAAATTTTACATATTCATTGATTGGTAACAGCTCAAGGATAACAACGCATACCGCCGCGATGATAATCCTTCGCAGTACCTTTTTCTGTTTCTTATTCATACATCATCCTCCGGCTAGCCACTCACTCTTATAAATAGATTTCGCAGTCGTCCTCTACCTTTTTGCAGTTTGCAAGAACTTCCTGCATAACAGCCTTCACGTCTGCACCCTCTTCAAACTCCACATTAATCTTCAGAGTCATGAAGTTAACGGTTGCATCCTTCACTCCCGGAGTTTTCTTGGTTGCTTCCTCCATCTTGTTTGCACAGTTTGCACAGTCTACTTCGATTTTGTATGTTTTCTTCATAATCATATCCACCTTTTCATTTTTGCTTTCATATGAACAATTATTCATATGTTTGTTTACAGTATAGCACGATATACAGCTTTGTCAAGACTATTTGCAAAATTATTGAAAAGAACTAAGCCTTTCTGTTACATCTCTGAAAGACTTAGTCCATAATGCTTATGCTATAATCTCGGAATTCTTTTTAATCTCCGATACTACATCTAAAATTCTTCTTGCGGTCGTCATATCGTCTTTAAAGAGAGTCGTTATACTTCCGACACTTCTGAATGGTTCTTCTCGAAGAACTCTGTTATCATCAATATTGCCGTTTGCAACAATATAATCAATAATCAGCCTTACAAATCGT
Source organism: uncultured Roseburia sp. (assembly GCA_964387365.1). Lineage (GTDB taxonomy): Bacteria > Bacillota > Clostridia > Lachnospirales > Lachnospiraceae > COE1. Next base: position 15,196 of record CAYLWP010000033.1, read on the forward strand.
ATCTGGTTAATATTCAGCTTTTCTTCTGATAAAAATTCACTAAAAGCTTCATTTAAAACGCTTCTCTCTACTCCCACAATCCGCCTGATTAACTTTCCGATAGGTGTATCGCCATATTCCTTTTGGTATTCTTCCTTTGAACCTAATTCCTTCCAAAGTATTCGTTCCAATTCTCGCAAATCGCCTTCGGATAAACGTTTATTATTGCGTAACTTGTATATCGCAAGATTATCTTTATGCTCATGAAGATAGAATTCCACTTTCTTACGATAATTTTTTAAATCATTCGCGCCAAAAATTGGATTACCTTCCTGCATATCAATGATTTTATCTGTGAAATTCGAATAGTAAATCGTCACCGCTTCTTTGTCGATATACTGTATCAGTTCTCTTAATGCGTCACGCACCGTTTCCAATTCCACTACATTAGTGTTTTCCCAAAAACTATTTTCCATAACTTTTTCAATTACATATTTTTGTTCTGCTACCTGTGGAATCCTATAAAGCTGAGATAATTTTTCTGCCGTTTTCACAACAGCACTCACTGCCTGTTGCACATTTTTACTTTGCAATAACCCTAAATGAATGCTATACATCAAATAATCAAATCTTCTTGCTAACTCGTTCTCTTTTTTGGGCACGACAAGTGGTGATATATGTTTTTTTATTTCTGATACCTGTGTACTCTCCAAATTTTGCCATGCATGAAGATTTCGGTATTGTTCTACATATTTCAGATGATGCTTCACACGAAAACTACTGTCATTAAACTCAACTACTGTCTTCTGCATAGCTTCTACTAAATCAGCTCTGTATGTAATATATTCTTTATTTTCCCTATATTCAGGTGCCTGTAATTCTCTTGCTATCTGTGCTTTTACATTAAATATTTTCTCGCATAACGATTCCTGAATGCCTGTTTCCGAACCATTTGTATTTACCCGGAAGTATTCAAAATTATTACAGAAATCAAAAATTAAAAACTTTTGCTTATCCTGCCCTTCTCCAAAAAGATTTTGGCATAATCGTGTACCACGACCTATCATCTGCCAAAACTTTGAATAACTGCGTACCTTTTTGAAAAAAACAAGATTTACTATCTCAGGAATATCAATGCCTGTATCAAGCATATCAACAGAAACTGCTATCTGTGGCATCTTCTCTTTGGTGCTAAAATCATCAATTAACGTATCAACATACTTAATACTATAATCAATCTGCTTAATGAAATCTCCACCATATTCCGGAAACAACTCACAAAAACGCTTCTCAATAATTTTAGCGTGCGCACTATTCTTGGCAAAAATAATCGTTTTTCCAAGCTTGTCTCCACCCTCTACTTTGATTCCTTTTTCCACTAATTCACGCAATACCATATCGATAGTGTCTATATTAATCAACCATTCATTAATTGCAGAACTTGATATGGTATCTTCTACTGCATCATCATCTCCAAAGAGTTCCTCAAACTCTTCCTTTTCTTCCTCCGACAACTCATTGTAATGAATACCGTCTTCCATGATTTTTGACTTATACTCCAAAGTGGAATAATTTACAAGATATCCCTCTTCTACTGCCTTATCTAACTCATAAGCATAGGTCGGTACACCTCGTTCCAAGTCAAAAATTGTATATGTATTCTTATCAATATCATTCTTTGGTGTCGCTGTCATTCCAAGTAAGTACGCATCAAAATAGCTAAATATATCCTGATACTTTTTATAAATGGAACGATGTGATTCATCTACAATAATTAAATCAAAATGACCCGGCGTAAATAATTTTTCTCCGTACTTATTACGTGTATCATCAATCGCATTCATCATAGTCGGATATGTACTGAATATCATTCTGGACTGTTCCGGGTCATCCTTACTATCCAACAAATTGCAACACGATAAATCAGGTAAAAGATTGGTATAATTCTTCTTTGCCTGCTTTACCAACGCTTTTCTATCCGCTAAGAACAAAATATTCTTAACGTAGTTATGACGTCTCAATATATCTACAATACTTATACTTACTCTAGTTTTTCCAGAACCGGTCGCTTGTACAATAAGCATCTTTCTATGCTTATTCATAATGGCATCACATACCGCAGTTACAGCCTCTTTTTGATACGGACGATTTGTGATTTCATCCTTTATCTCTATCTTATCTAATGGAATCCTTTGCGTTCTTCTATCTATTTCAAGCTGCAGCTCCTCTTGCGTTAAGAAACTGAATACAGCTCGCGACGCATAGCCCATATAATCATTGGTATAGATAGTTTCGAATCCGTTTGTTAGAAAAATAAGAGGTCGGCGCCCATATTGATTCTGTAAACAGTCTGCGTATAACTTTGCCTGCTGACTTCCGACCTTTGTGTCTACTGATGTTTTCTTTGCCTCTACAACCGCAAGTGGAAGGTTATCCTTGCCAAATAACACATAATCCACGTATCCTTTACCGCTTGGTGTCGGCATTCCTTCAACCGGAACTTCAATCTGATAATTCACATCTTTTATCCAGCCTGCTTCCTGTAATGCCACGTCAATATATTTTTCACGTGTTTGAGCCTCTGTGTCTTTATCAATCTCAAATTCCCGATTAATGATGTTGGTTAATCGCGCCTTGGACATCTGCTCTCGAAGTTCTTCATTTTCCTTGCGAATTTCCTCAAGCTTTTTATCTTTGCTACTTAACTTTTCATATAAATCTTTTAGTTCTTCCGGTCTTTTCCGGCTTTCTTCACCTGTTTCCAATATAGACTCGTCAAATGTTTTATTAGAATATTCCGAGGAATAGCAATAATCAATCCAATCGCAGAACTCAAAAAGGTTACGAAGTGACAGGACTGCATCATCTCGCTTAATCTTACTATTTGTATGCACAGCTATATTTCCAAGCTTGATTACAAACTTTAGCATAGGAAAAAGCTGTGGCTCAATAATCGAACGAAATGACTGCTCATGTATTAAACTTGAAATATTATCCTGATAAGGAATCTGCAACTCATTATCATATGTGTATACAAAACGAACCGCCAGTTCTAATGCTCTTCTTGACAGAATCGCACTTGTTGCCGGTGAAACCAGTAAACTTTTCTCTGCTTCTATTGCCTGGTCTGCAAAGGAATCAAAGAGCTTATTTTTCTTCAAATAATCAAAATTAGTACACATATTCTCCCCCTCTTTCGTATTTTATCCACACTTAATCTAATAGTTTACCCTCTCTCTATGAATACTCCGGATAGTTTTTTGAAATTTTGATTTGTTGACTTGTTCTACAAACTTCCTAAATTCATTCTGCATATCCAATGGAGCTACTGGAACTTCTATATTCTTAAATTTATCCATGGAAACATTAAACATCGAACCACTGGTTCCAGTAGATACCGCTGAGAACTGTTCTCTAATACATTTACTGCTCAGGATATACTTCATATAAAATACATTAACATCATCCGTAAACTTTATCTTCCATAATTTGTCCGATAATATTAACTTAGGATAATCTTCAAGAATTATTGCTGTTGCTCCTACCATCTCACGAGTATTTGCTCTGCTAAAAATCAAATCACCTTTTTGGGGCGAAACATACTTCTTTATATTTTCTTGGTCATCTAAAACCTTGCATTCTTCTGGAATAAAATACCCTTTTGTAACAGAACTAACTTTTAAAACAGCAATCTCATTTTCTTTTCGTTCTTTTTGCGTTCCGTTACCACTCCAACCGGCTTCACAACTCCTAATTAACTCACCAATTTCAAAAAGGGGATATTCATTTGGATTCAGTCTAACATCACCAAACAACTCGACAAATCGGGCTTTGATGAGGTCGTCTAATTTACAAATTTCCGCAGTACGAATATCCAAAACAGTTTTGGTTTTCTCCAAAATATCTACGATTGCCTTTTGCTCCTCAATAGATGGTAGCGTAATCAACGCATCTGTAAGATTTCCGAGCTTAATATACTTAATTACTCCACCTATAGCCTGTTTTCTTAGTTCTTCAATATATCCTTCCATGAAGTAATATAAATATGGCATAAACAACTCACCGCTACCATTATCCTCAATGATATAAGTACGTTGATAAGCATCAAACTTTCCGTTATAATATTTTACATTCAAATCACCATTCCCAGCCACCAGTACACATTCACAGTCATAAGAATATGTTGATATTTTCAATGGCTCTCTTGAACATGTAAAAAACGGATATTGACCATCTTCTGAAGAAGCATTCGCATCAAGCTTTCCAGTTCTAATTTTTGTCAAATCACCTATTTTTACTTTCATTCTATCATCCCCACAACCCAGTTCTCCATCCACCTCGCCGTGCCCACACTCGATTCCGCGCCCTATGCAGACTCATGGCTTACGCGACAAATCCGAATTTATGGTATTTCGTTGTTATATTTTAAAAATACATTCCATACTTTTTGTTAAACATTTATTCTTGACACATAAACATACGTTTGCTATTATATTTTGGGTGCTACCATTTACGGTAGGCGGTTAGTCTTCTACGGAGAACTGTGACCTCCGATTACATAGAAATCTGCTTGCAGAAATCTAATAAAAGGAGGGCTTTGTTTATGCTCACTATCGAAAGCTTAATTGCTGTTATTAGCTTATGTATTACTTGTTTTAGTCTTGGTTATACTTTCGGTAAGAGAGATAGCAAGACACAAAAATAACCGCCCGTAGTCTGGTAAACTTGGCGGTTATTTTTATAACAACTAATTAATCAGGCTAACCGTCTATCGGTAGCACCCTTTCTAGCTATAATAATACCACTAAGTTTTTACTCCGTCAACAAATCCGAAGCCACTGTTTGTGTCAAGTGTTCGTTGGCAACTTTCCATTTGTTTTTCTCAATGATATTC
>CAYLWP010000034.1:0-19812 GCA_964387365.1 uncultured Roseburia sp.
ATTTTTCGGAACGCGAAAAACTCCAATGCCCTCAACAGGCTAAAGCCCATACAAAAAAGCTATAAGTCGTTTTCTCACAAGTAAACAACTTACGGTTTTCCTTTTATTTCACATATTCTCTTTTTCACCCGGAAGACTTACATCACACTTACCGTGTCATATACCACAAAAATATTCAGCACCAGCTCATCCACGCCTATGTTGCGATACTGATGTCCGTGTCCGGCCTCCATTTTAATGGCATGCTTTGCAGAAACCTCATAAATCCCTTCCGCGGTTTCTAACGTCAGTGTACCATGTTGTACCATAATGTACTCGCATACACTGCCCTCTGTCAGGAAGCTCTCGCAGATTTCTCCCGGCTGAACCTTTGCTTCATATACTTCAAAGTTACGATGTCTGTCATAGGGAAAAATGGTTCTTACCTGATATGCCCCTTCTTCTTCCTTATACACAGGAAGCTTCTCATTATCAATAATGACAACGGACTCTGTTTTCGGATAAATCAATTCTTCAAAAGGCACCCGAAGTCCTTCGACAATCTTTGCAATTGTTGCTACGGTCGGATTAGACTCGCCTCGCTCAATCTGTCCGAGCATACTCTTGCTGACACCGGTTCTCTCTGCCATCATATCCAGACTCATATTTTTTGCTTTTCGGATTCTTTTTAAATTCACTGCTATATTCTTATCTAACTGATTCATATCTGCATCTTCCTTCCTGTTGCCTGATGCCAACCACTGAGCTATTCTAAATTTTAGTAAAAAAAAGGCATCAAGCCCTAAGGCTTGATGCTACATCTTCGTGGCATAATTTCTATATCTCATTTTCTATAATCATACTTATTTTTTTTGAGCGCGTCAAGTATTTTTTCGGTTTTTGGACAATTTCTTTGTCTTTTTATGCGCTATACTGTCTTTTCCCGAGCCGGTTTTCTTTTTGATACTGTATCCGAATCTTCCAAGCTTCTCACCCAGCAGATAATACTCTCCGTGCGAATATACAATCGGCTCTGCCTGAGACAGATGAAAGCTCTTCTTCTCATCCATATAAGCATCATCTACCTGCACAGCTACTACTTCGGCGGTAAACATATCATGAGAGCCAAGCTTCTCTACCTTAACCACCTTACATTCTATATTGACAGGGCTTTCTGCAATACAGGGAACCTTAACCACATTGCCCATCACCGGTGTCAGCTTCATTTCCTTCCACTTATCTACATCCCTGCCACTTTTCACACCGCAATAATCGGTTGCATAAACAAGCTCCTTGGTCGTCAGATTGATAACAAATTCCCCTGTTTCCATCAGCATATGATGCGAAAAACGCTCCGGTCTGACGGATATACTCACCATCGGCGGATTCGTACAAACAGTTCCCGCCCAGGCTACGGTTATGATATCAGAATTGCCCTCTTTATCCGCAACGCTGACCATAACAACCGGCAAGGGATAGAGCATGTTTCCCGGTTTAAACGATATTTTTGACATAACTTAACTGCTCCTGATTAAAATGGTAAAATATGTAAGCCTGATAAAATCTGCAGTACAATTCCTGCGACAGAAAACAGCATGGCAAAAATGCTGATAATCAGAACCGTATTTTGCTTTGCTGAAAGTGCCTGATTCTCCATGCTCAGGCTTTCTGTCTGACGCTTCAGCTCGTCCACAACGACAGCCTGCACGTTACGATATACCTTTACATTCTCTTTATGAACAAACTCTTCGGACTGCTTAAAGCGCTCTTCCAAAGCCGCAAATTCCTGTTTGCGTTCTTCAGACTGCTTCTCACCCTCGGCACGCTCCGCTTCCTTTAATGCCAGTTCCTCTTCATGCAATCTTGTCAGTTCCTCTGTAAGCTCTTGCTGAAAGTGCCTGATTCTCCATGCTCAGGCTTTCTGTCTGACGCTTCAGCTCGTCCACAACGACAGCCTGCACGTTACGATATACCTTTACATTCTCTTTATGAACAAACTCTTCGGACTGCTTAAAGCGCTCTTCCAAAGCCGCAAATTCCTGTTTGCGTTCTTCAGACTGCTTCTCACCCTCGGCACGCTCCGCTTCCTTTAATGCCAGTTCCTCTTCATGCAATCTTGTCAGTTCCTCTGTAAGCTCTCTCAACGTAGCAAGAAGCTTAGCCTCTTCCTCCTGTAATCCCTGGAGTGTATTGGTCTTTTCGCCAACCTCTCCCTTAATTTTGTCGGAAAGCTCAGAATTCTTATAATTCAATTTTCTCATTTCCTGCAGAATCTTCTCATATTCCGCTACACGAAGCTGCAGCTTTTTCATCTCTGCTGCCTCTGCCTGAGAGTTTGCTTTGATTACCTCCTGCGCACTGAATTTTTGTGCCAGCTTGTCAATAAAGTTATCCATATTCATGCTCCTTTGTGCATTACTACTGTGAACAAATCTAATGATAGTACGGATTGCTACTCGAGTGTTTGAGCAATCCTATTATTATTGTATCATTATTTCAAACTGATGACAACACAATATATTATTGTGCACTTTGCACATATCCTACTGTTATTTGTATATAAAAATTGTGATATTAACAATAATATCACAATTTGTTCATATTTTGTTCATATATCAATGGTAATATTTACTCATAGAGAAGGGAACAATGTAATGTTTTTCATTACACATAGATAAATTTTTTCATAATAGCCCCGATGCCGCAAGGTATCGGGGCACTCCTCATTTTATGGGGATTTTCTATTCTTTTACCATGTCTCTTTCAATAGTCTGAATTTCTTCATTCAGAGACAGCATCTTTGCATCAAGAGCCGACACCATCTCGGCACAGGCAAATAATTCGTCCTTGATGTGCTCCGGTGCACTTCCTTCAAATTTATAATTAATCTTATGCTCTAAGCTTGCCCAGAAATCCATTGCTACCGTTCGTATCTGTATCTCAACCTTTGCATCAATAATTCTGTCTGATAAATAAACCGGAATTGATACAATCATATGATAGCTCTTATAACCGCTCGCCTTTGGATTTTTAATGTAATCCTTAACCGAGAGAACTTTGATATCCGTCTGATTTGAAATCATCTCTGCAATACGATAAATATCCGTAGTAAAGGAACAGATAATACGAATACCCGCAATATCATTTACATACTTTACCATATTTTCAATTGTTGATTCATAGCCGTTTCTTTTTAGCTTTTTCACAATGCTTTCCGATGTCTTCATTCGTGACTTGATATGCTCTATCGGGTTATATCTATGTACATGCTGAAACTCATCGTTTAATATTTCCAGCTTGGTTCCTATTCCCTTCAAAGCGGAACTGTAAACGAGTGTTACTTCCTTCCAGCTGTCTATTTCCGAATCTCTTGTAATTTGATATTCCATTTCCTTTACCATACCTTTTCTAAACTCTGCAAGCTTTGGGTCGCAGACACTAACCCCTTTATTACCTTACCATATTTTATGTATTCTGTGCACGAAATACATGAAATTTATATTTTTTTAACTGTTCACAGGTAATATTCCGCGAAGTGTTTTCATGCAGATTGTGCATGAAAATCACGAGTTTTTTCTTTTTCTTGCGCGCTAAAATAATTATATGTTAATCTCTTGCATTTTATGCTATACTAAATAACATCTTTTACGGGGAGGTAGCGTTATGTTTCGCTTATGGGCAAGAACCTTTAAGGACAATCATATGCTTCAGGATACGGTAATCTGTGACGATTCTGAAGACACAAGAACACACAAGGTATTCCGTGCCATTGAGGAAATCTGTTATGAATTTGACCTTGGTAAGCCAATCTGGCTGGATTCCACTATTGCCGAATTCAAGCGCCACGATAAGGCACGCTTTACTGCGGATAATTTTATAGAGACCATTGATTTTGACTATCTGGAGATTCAAGTCATCGAAGAAGATTAGAAACATGCTTTCAGGCATGTTTTTTTATTTACTTTCTTCGTGAATAATTCCCTTGACACTCCACATAATATAGAGTAGTATTAAATTATAGTAAATGTAGTTTCAAAAACTACATGTTGTGATTCTTAGTCTGAAGGAGGCTTTTTATATGCAGTTAACAATTAGAGAACCAGGGAGTGCCATTACTCATTTTATCGCATGGCTGTTAGCAGTCGGTGCGGCTTCACCGCTTATTGTAAAGGCTGCAGACAGCTCAGCATTAGCTGCCGGCGCCATGGTAATATTTATGGTAAGTATGATTTTGCTTTACGGTGCCAGCACGGCATACCACTGTGCCTCTGTTTCTGACAAGGTATTAAAGATTTTTCGTAAAATCGATCATATGATGATTTTTGTTCTGATTGCCGGCTCTTATACACCGGTATGTCTGATTGTCCTTGGTGGTAAGATTGGTTATACGCTTCTTGCTTTGGTCTGGGGCGTTGCTATTCTTGGTATGACTGTCAAGGCAGTATGGATTACCTGTCCGAAATGGTTTTCTTCGGGCATTTATATCGCGATGGGCTGGCTTTGTCTTCTTGTATTCGGAACCTTATGGAATACACTTCCGCACGCAGCCTTTGGATGGCTTTTGGCCGGCGGAATCCTCTATACGATAGGTGGCATCATCTACGCTTTGAAGCTTCCCATTTTCAATTCCCTCCACAAAAACTTCGGCTCACATGAAATCTTTCATTTATTTGTTATGGGCGGAAGCATATGCCACTTTATCTTTATGTACTTTTATGTAGCTTAACACATGACAATTTCACATTCTTTTAAAAGCCGTACATCCTTTTTTGAATGTACGGCTTTTTTATTATTGCTCCATCTGTTTTCCGAGAAAATCGGCTGCTGACTGTGCCAGCTTTAATTCTACTTCATTCATCGGATTGCTCTCTTCAAGTGATAACAATATCACAGCACCTATAATATCTCCCTGTGTAATAATTGGAATAATGACCTGATGCTGAAAGTCCTCTGTTTCCTCTCTGGTAACCGAAATGCATTTTCTATCTCCTCTGGAAGCATTCACTGTTTCCCTTGCATTCATTTTTTCCTCTAATTCCTTACTGATGTTCTTGCCAAGATACTGCTTATAATTACTGCCTGCTGCCGCAATAATCTGATCTCTGTCCGCAATCAGCGCAATATGTCCCGATACCTGCGAAAGACTTTCCGCATACTGCTTTGCAAAGGTTCCCATTTCACCAATAGGGGAATATTTTTTCAAAATAATTGCTCCCTCATGGTCTGTAAATATTTCCAGCGGGTCACTCTCTCTGATTCGCAATGTTCTTCGAATTTCCTTTGGAATAACCACGCGCCCCAAATCGTCAATACGTCTGACTATACCTGTTGCTTTCATAAATCCTCCTTATGGCAGAGAATAAAAAATCCTCCGTTTACAAACTCTAGTTATGCAACTAGTATCTGTAAACAGAGGAATTTTATACCTCAAATATGCTTTCTATTCACCATATTGACAACTTACATAGTCTTTTAAAGCCTTATTCTCTTCTGTCATCCTGCAGCCTACCACATATTCTCCCTCATTGTCGGAGCTGCGCATTACACAGCCTTCCAATGGTTTGCCTTCCAAAACAGTAAAATCACTAATCTCCACTTCAACCGTTTTATTCTTTACATCAGCAAAAAACGAATCCTTAGACGAAAATGCAAACCCGGTATCACTGATATTGACCATTTTACCGCGATACGTTTTTTCGGAATCCTTTTCCCTGATGATACAGTCATTGGTCAGTGGCACACGCGGGGATTCTCTTCTGATTAATACCTGTGGGTTTGTATCTATCATAAGCTTGTATTCGCCTTTGTCCTTCTGCTTAGCCGGTTGTATTTTAACATTTTCCCAGCAATACAATACATTTTTCACAACAATGCGAAGCTGGCAGACTGCATGTTTCTCCTTATTGTCAAAAATATCTTTACCGTTAAGAGAAACATATATTTCTCCCTCTGTCTTATCCGTGATTTCTCCTACATATTCTGCCTTCTTTTTACCCTCTGCATCCTTAAATGTAATTGCAAGCTTCATGCCTGCACATACATCCTTCACGCCCATAAAGCCGCCGGCGCCCAGTTCTTCCATCAGTCTGCCGACAATATTTTCAATATCAACTGCACTTCTTGCACTCTCGGAAAACTTACTTAGCATGGCTCTTGTCGTTGCATCTGCATCCACGATGCTTTCTGTCATGACGCCCATGACCTCGCACACCTGCTTCATATTATCCTCGAGTGTTTTATTGGAGGTTTCCACTTCCTTGAAGGCACGGTCTACGACCTTTATATTTTCTCCAAGTGTAGTGGCATCGTTTGTGATGTCGGTTACACTTCGATTTACGATAGCCACCTTATCCATGTTAAGCTGTATCAGCTTAATAGTTTCTTCGATAGAACGGAGCATTTTTTCCGAGGTTTCTTCCAGGTGGGATAATGCTTCCATGATTCGCCCGGAAGAGGTCTGCGTTCCAAAGCTGAGCTCACGGATTTCATTGGCAACTACCGCAAAGCCGCGCCCTGCTGCTCCTGCTCTTGCAGCCTCGATGGAAGCATTGAGAGCCAGCAGATTGGTTTTATTGGTAATTCCCTCGATGGTACTGGTTTCCTGCTTTACATTTTCAAATTCCTCTTTGAACTCTACCAGAATCTTTCCTACTTCCGCAGAAAGCTTAGCCATCTGATCCGTCATTTCCACTACCTCTACCAGTTCCTTTGAACTGACGTTGGCGTGTTCCACAGAGGCACTAATCAGCTCGACCACCTGATCCATCAGCTCGGCTGCATTTTTCATCTGCGTACCGATTACGGAGGTCATCTCCATGGAGGACATAGTCCTGTCATTCAATACGGCATTGTTATTTGCCAGTTCTCCCATACCCCGGACTACATTTGTGGCGCTTTCCTTATTTTCATCGGCAAGATCTCTTACTACCGTCACGCCGTCCACAATCTCACTACTGGCACTCTTAACCTTATTCACCGTACTCATAATGCTTTCAAAATCGCTCGAATCTTCGCGTTTTTCCGCATCCTTCGGCTGTCTCCACTGCCGAAACAGCATACCGATTCCTGATTTCTCCTTTTTTTCATCTTCCCCGTAATTCTGCATTGCTTATACTTCCTCTCCACACTAATGATTACTCACTGTAGTTTTTACTTACGTATTCTTTGATAATCCTACTATCCTCCGGCATACGACAGCCTACCACATATTCACCCTCGTTATTGGAGCTGCGGATAATACAGCCCTCCAGCAGCTGATCTTTCAAAACCTCAAATTGGTCAATGTCAAGCGTTACATACTTTTCCTTCATGTGTGCAAAGACATCATCTCTGACTGCAAAGGCAAATCCGTTTGCACTGATATTCACCATTTTGCCGCGATAGGATTTATTGGTATCTTTTTCCTTGATGGTACAGGTATTGGCAAGTGGCATTCTTGGATATTTTCTTCTATTATAAACCTTTGGATTGGTTGCAACAGTAAGTCTGAAGTCACCCATCTCTGTTTCCTTTGACAGATGTACCTTTACCTCTTCCCAGCTGTACAATACATTATCCACAACAATGCGGAGCTGGCATTTTACATGCTTGTCACCCTTTTCCAGGACTCTGCCTTCGGTCGTAACAAATATTTCTCCTTCTTCACTACCTACCACTTCTCCAAAATATTCCTGCTGATTATTGCCCTCTGCATCCTTACGTACCACAGCAATCTTCATGCCGCTCTTTACGTCCTGTACACCCATAAAGCCACCAAGGCCAAGCTCTTCCATCAGATTTCCGACAACATTCTCAATATCCATAGCGCTGTTATCGTTTTCCTCATACTTACTGAGCATGGATTTGGAGATTTGTGCTGCCTCATTGATGCTTCCGGTCATGATTTCCATAACCTCGCATACCTGCTTCATATTACTTTCCAGAGTTTCATTTGAGGTTTCCACCTCCTTGAAGGCACTGTCTACCACCTTGATATTTTCGCCAAGAGTTGTTGCATCTTTTGTAATATCGGTTACGCTTCGATTTACATTATCTACCTTCTCCATATTCACCTGAATCAATTGTATCGTTTCTTCGATTGATTCGAGCATCTTCGCGGAGGTTTCCTCAAGATTTGCAAGTGCGGACATAATACGGGTGGAAGAAATCTGCGTTCCACTGCTAAGCTCACGGATTTCATTGGCAACCACCGCAAAGCCTTTTCCTGCTTCTCCTGCTCTTGCTGCCTCGATAGACGCATTTAAGGCGAGAAGATTAGTTCTATTGGTAATACCTTCTATCGTACCGGTTTCCTGCTTTACATTTTCAAATTCCTCTTTGAAGTTTTCGAGAATTTTGCTTACCTGACCGGACAGCTCTGCCATTTTATTGGTCGTTTCTACTACTTCCACAAGCTCCTTTGAGCTGATAGCTGCATGCTCTACAGAGGCGCCTATCAGTTCCACTACCTGCTCCATAAGCTCAGATGCATTCTTCATCTGCGTGCTGATAACAGAGGTCATATCCATGGATGACATGGTCTTATCATTTAATACCTCATTATTATCTGCCAGAGTTCCCATACCCTTTACAACCGTTACAGCTCCCTGCTTGTTCTCATCAGACAGTTCCCTTACAACGGTAACACCGTCTACAATTTTGTTACTTGCACCCTTTACCTTCTCTACTGTCTTTACAACTCGTTCCAGATTCGCGGATATGGACGCAGTCAATGCACCATCCGATTCTTGCAGATGTTTGATGGACATCATCGTACATGCATAGCAACACATAACAATGGCAAACTGTAACGCGCAATCCTCACTTTTCACAAAATCAATCATGCCCTTTACCATTCCCTTGTACATGTTACTTGTAACAAGGATAAATAAGGTGATCCACATCAAAATCTTAATATACTTGGAGTCCTTATACAGAATTAATACAGAAATAATAGGCAAAACAAAAACATAAGATACCTCATCCAATGCCGTCCACGCAATATATGCATAAAGTAGCAGATACCCATAACCAAGAATATATTTATAGCCTTTATAATCCTTACCCCTGATTTTTAACAAAAGACCCGCAATAATATACTGTGACCAGCCGATTGCAATTACCGCCATCTGCCAGGTCTGGCTCATATAGTTACCTCCTGAAACCTTTACTCCATAGTACACATTAAGGATAATCAGGAGAATTAGCCATGTAGTACCGGCTCTTTTATTCGCTTTCGCCCTAAAAAACGCTTCATCATAATTCTGCATAGACATCCGCCTTTCTATTTTTCGCATAATAACTGTCTATATTTTACCATACTAATTATTGTGTGACAATTACTTTATTTTTCACACATTGGCATAAAGATGGCGCTGCAGAAAGACTTTTCTTATCTGCAGCGCCATCTTCTTTATACTATATGCTATTATACTTCACTTGGCATAAACGCAGGCATTAACTGCAGCTTAAACAGATTCTTTCTGTGAAGGCTGTCAATTCTTTCCCTGGTTGCCTCGTCCTCTATCACACCCTCGCGGATATACTGATCTAATACTGCATAGGTAAATCCAAGATTGTCCTCATCCGTTTTGCCGCATAAACCATCAATCGGCTGCTTCTGTACCAGTCTTTCGGGAAGCCCTAACAGGGTACCGATTTCCTTGATTTCCTGTACAGTCAGATTAGATAACGGACTGAAATCACCCGCTGCGTCACCGTATCTTGTAGAATAGCCTACCCAGTCCTCTGAAAGATTACAGGTATTAACTACTCTGCCGTTCATGCTCTGGGAAACCGCGTATAAGGTTGACATTCTGATTCTTGGCGGCAGGTTTGTCAAAGCCTGTGTGCTCATTTCCATATTTCCGGAAACCTGCTTTTTCAATGCCTCTACCGTTTCATATATGTTAATGGTGTAATTTCTGATTCCCAGATGCTCTATCAACAGCTGTGCACAGTCAATATCATGCTGCTCTCCACAAGGCATCAGCACGCCGATTACTCTGTCCTTACCCAATGCCTCTACACAAAGCGCTGCCGCAATGGAGCTGTCCTTGCCTCCTGAAATTCCGATTACTGCATTACAGCCTTTTCCGTTTTCTTCAAAAAAGTCCTGAATCCATTTTACACATTCATCCTTGATTTTCTTTGCATCAAACATTAAAATCTACCTCCGTGAAGAATACTTCTTATCTCGCTAAGTGTCTGCTCCTTAATCATTTTTCCGTCCCTGAATACAGTTTGCAGCCGGTTATCCGGATTCGCAACCGCATCCTCCCAGTTATAGCCATCCGTAAAGCTGTACTCTCCGGTCTCGTCCATTCTGACTACACAACAGCCCTTCTGGGATTTCTTAAAACCGCCATCCTTCGGATTTTTGAAAATAGGATAAGGAACGTTATCAATTTCACAATATGTTGCCTTGATGCAGGAGCTAAAGGTATCTCTGGTAAACGGCTTCAACATGCCATCCTCTTCCACACACTGCATGGAGAAGGAGCCCACACCCAGCACTACGTTAGAGCAGGCAAATCCGTTTTCCTCGAGAATTTCATAAATCTTCTCGCAGCGCTGAATCGTAATGGAATCTCCGTAAATCGCCTTTACATGCGGATCAAGCACCTTATATCCCTTGCTGTTCACTGTTCCGCCAAACTGCTCCCAGAGCTTAAATACTGTCTTTGTTACAACCTCTACACAGTCACCGGAATCTCCACGCATCAGCATACATCCGTTGTGATTCATAATTTCTTCCTTTAGCTGTGGAAGGATATTGTCAATCACATTCCAGTAATCATAGGAATCGAGTACAACAGAAACACTGGTGTTTGGATAGATTTCGGTAAGCAGTCTTCTTAAAAAGGTAATCTCATCGCCATCGATAGAATAATTACTGCACATGACAGAGTGCTCCGTACTCGGGCTTCCAAAGGCAACCGGCTCTTTGGTACAGTCACAGTTATACATTTTTTCCAGATAATAAATGGTTGGTACTGTCGCTGTATTTAAGAAAGACAAACACCAGCCTGCACCTGCCTTAATTGCTGACTCTGTACATTCCTCACCTCTAAAGTCGAAGGCTCCGAGCGCCTTTGCTCTTGGAAGTGTATCATCACAGGTCTTTTCATAATATTTATTTACAATTTCACGATAGGTATACCCAACCGTCGCCGCAATCATCGGATGCCAGCTTTCTGCGGAAATCAGACTCTCAAGTGCCTGCGGAAGCCAGGCAAAGTCAGGATGTGTATTTGTTATACCAAACATCGGAACATGCATCGGTACTCTTGCGCCCTCCGGCAAAGCAATAATCTCTATCGGAAGGTAGCCGAGCTTATGAAGCTTTTCTATTTTTTCCAATTTATAAGCATCTGCACCGAGTGCCGCATCCATAATTCTTTTATATTCACCAACCGCCTCTTCATATGGCTTATTGAAAAACTCTTCCTCAAAGTAGTCTATCAGATATTTTTTGATAAAGCCCTGTAAGCCAAACATAACAACCTTATCCCACATATCCACACGGCTCATGCGCGGCGTAAAATAAGATACGGACTTGGATATTTTCTCAGGCAGCATTTCTGCATGAACTGCTTTATAAAAATCAATCAGTAACATTGGATTTCCATTATTCATAATCAATCACCTCTATCATATCGTGCTGTGCAGTAAAAATACTGTTTGTTGTATATACCTTTTTAATCAACCCGCCGGTTAAAACATTTCCTTCTAAAATCGTATTCTCGCAGTGAGAAACATAGAGATAAATGTCTCCGGCTCCGATTTCCTTTAGTGCCTTTGCGCTAAAGTAAAACGTTCCGCCGCGGCTGGATATATCGTCTACAATCAGTACATCCCTTCCGTTAACCAGCTCTGTTCTTCCTAATACCTCTAAGCCCTGAATCTCGCCGTTTTCCCAGTTACGTTTTTTCATACCAAAGGTATAGGGTCTGTTTATCATTCCGGTATAACGCTTCATGGCTCCCTCGTCCGGGTAGAACATAACCGGTTCGTTGTTATCCTTCTCGATTTTCCCGATTACCTTTTCGATATTATTCTTGGGCGTGTCAATCACAATCCGGTCAATCAGCGCTTCGCTTACGCTGGAATGCGGGTCTAAGACTCTGACAGACTTAAAATGCAGGGAATTAATGATTTCTGCAAAGTATTTTAAGGTAAATACATCTTCATCATTTTTCACTCTGTCCTGTCTGGCATTCGGAATATACGGCATATGTAAGTGAATATCCTCTATCCCATGACTTTGCAAATGTCTGGTCAGATAAATCAATCCGATTAATTCCTCATTGTTTTCATAAAGCCAGGTCAGCTCTGCCACTCTGGCGATACGAAAATCTCTTGCAACTGCTTCCTTCATCAGAATGGTTCCGTCCGGAAACTTGCCAAGCTCTACCTGTTTTCCGTTTAACTTAATCATACTCTCTCACCTCTGCTTCACACATTATCCTATTACTTCAATCTGGCAGGAACGCATTGTTTCAAGCGCTGCTTCATGCTTTTGCGGAGTTACACCTGCGCAACACGCTGCATCTACGCTGATTGCCATTTCAGGGAAGTTTGCCTTTAATAATAAAGCATTGGAAACAACACAGATATCTGTACAAAGACCAATCAGGGTAAGCTCTGTTTCTTCCTTATAGCTTCTGATTACTTCTACCAAATCCACAGAACCAAAGGTCGGCTTATATACTTCTTTATAACCCTTTGCATCCAGTGCTTCCTGAACCTTTGCATCCAGCCTCCAGCCATCGCTGCCCCTGATACAGTGTGGAACAGGAAGCTTCTTGCCCTCCTGTGTACTCATGTAATCTTCTCCGTGGGTATCATAGGTTGCAATCACGTCTCCGTCAAAAGCTTTAATTTTTGCCACGACGTTGTCTACAATCCCAACAGCCTCCTTTGTACCAAGTGCTCCGTCAACAAAATCCTTCTGCATGTCAACTACGATTAATACTTTTTTCATACGCCATTCCTCTCTTTCTTTTGGTTGTTTTGTAATGATTCAGTGCCTTCATAATTACGTTGTTTTCTTATATACAGCTTAGCAGGTCTATGGCCTGCGCCTGTTACATATTCCTGTGTTTCCTCCACGAAGGGAGCTATTTTTCTTCGGAAATTCGCCGGCTGTATAGACCGGTTCAATATTGCTTCCTGCACCTTCTGAAGACTTAGCAGAGTGAACTTCTCCGGTAAAAAGTCAAATAATATGTCAAAATCCTGTACATCCCTTCGAAGCGAAAATAATGCGGTTCCTATGATTGCTGCGTGATCAAAGGCAATTCCATCACTTTCTGCAATCTCAAATCTCCTGACTCCGAATTCGTTTCGTACCTCCTTGAGCGTTGCAGATAATTCCACACCGTCCGCTTTCAGCTTCATCGAATATGATGTTCCCTTTTCTTCCAGGGTAATTTCAAACCATTTCACATCCTCCGCATCCTCTCCGCTTGCCGGCTCTCTTGCGCCATCATATATAATGGAAGCAAAGGCGTTAGATATGATCCTGCCTCGCGGGTCTCTGTTGCATTCACTGAATACGCCTACCGACTTCATGGAGATTGGTTCGATATTGGTTTCCTCTACAATCTCCCGATATGCACATTCCTCAATACTTTCATCCTCCCGCATAAAGCCTCCCGGTAATGCCCAGTCACCCTTAAACGGATGTGCTCCTCTCTTTACAAGAAGAAGCATCAGACATGTCTCCTCTTCCTTGCGATAGTTTGCTTCACTTTTATTCTGAAGAGTAAACGCCGCAATATCGGAAGATACAGATGGTCGGAAATACTGATTCAGATTATAGGAAGATAAATATTCCTTTTCCTCTGCGATATCTTTTCTTTTTTCATATAGCTCTTTGATATTCATATCTTCTCCTTGTTATTATCAATGTGTTATTAACAATTTGATAATAACTCTTTCATGGAATGTTGTCAATACTTTATCTAAAAATCTTTTTCTTGTTTTCACACATTTTTGTTTTATTATTGAATATTTGTTTGTTTTTAGTTAAAATACTATTAGTACGTATAAAATGGAGGTTATTATGAGTAATTTTATCACAGACACATTTTTTAAACAACGTGAAGAATTTAATCAAATGGCACTTGACCGTGCAAATAAACTTCCATTCCCGGACGGAGTCGAAGAAATCACTAACATCGCCTATGCTAAAGATTACCCGGAGGTTCAGCGACTCGATATTTTTCGCCCAAAAGAAATGGAAAATAAAATTCTGCCTGTAATCGTTGATGTGCACGGTGGCGGAATGATTCTTGGAAATAAGGAATTTAATCGATATTTTTGCGCACAAATCAGTGCCATGGGCTATCTGGTATTCAGTATAGAGTTTCGTCTGGTTCCTGAATATCAGGTTTATGATCAGTTTTCTGATATCTCAGCTGCCATGGATTACATTCAGACAATCATTCCACAATACCATGGTGATTCCGAACATGTATATCTGGTTGCAGACAGTGGCGGAGCCTTTTTATCCACATATACCGTTGCTATGCAGAAAAGCCCTGCTTTGGCTTTGGCTGCCAAGGTAAAGCCGTCTACGTTAAAGATTCAAGCAATGGGCTTAATCAGTGGTATGTTTTACACTACCAAACCGGATAAAATCGGAGTGTTTATGCCGAAATACTTATATGGAAAAAACTATAAAAGAAGTGCCTTTGCTCCTTATGTGAATCCGGAGCATCCCGATATTGTCACTTCCCTTCCGCCCTGTTATCTCATAACAAGCGAAAACGACAATTTAAAGCACTACACGCTTCATTTTGAAAAAGCACTTACCAAGCATAACGCACCACACACCCTGATGTGCTATCCAAAGAACGAAAAGCTAACCCATGCATTCAGTGTTTTTGAACCTTATATGGAAGAAAGCATCGATGCCGTAAAGGCGATGTTGCATTTTCTTCGCAAATACTAACAGACAGGAGGACTCACATGAATTACGATGAGGTTATTTTTAAAGAAAAAGCCAATCTCAAGGCCAGAAAGGTATGGTTGATTTTTGCAATTTTACTTTCTGCCAATTATGGGGCAGATACAGGAAATGGCTTATATCCGGTATCTTCCTATCTCATCTTTGTATCATTATGCTGGATTCCGTTTTTTATTGGACAATACATATTAAAAGTAAAGGGGAAATCCTCAGATTTATACAAGTATATTATTGCCATCGGATACAGTATTTTTTACACCTTTGTCATTTGCACTACTGCATCTCCGATTGCATTTACTTACATTTTCCCCGTTACCAGTATGTTTGTCATATATAAAAACCGCAAGTTCATGGTCTACTGCGGTATCGGAAACTCTATCGTTATCCTTATTAATGCAGTAGTGAAATATATGGGCGGAATGAACTCCGCTGCCGATATGAAAGACTATCAGCTGCAATTATCATGTATTATTCTCTGCTATATTTGCTATGTTATGTCTATTCGCCATTTAAATGAATCCGATGGTTCCCTGATTGACAGCATTAAGGAAGACTTACAGCGTGTTATCACAACCATTGAACAGGTAAAAGTAGCAAGTAATTCTATTGTAGACGGTGTTACCGTCGTAAGAGAACTTGCTGCCGAAAACCAGCACGGTGCTGATATGGTTATCTGGGGAATGAATGAACTGACAGCCAATAACGACAGTTTACAGGAACGAACCCATTCTTCTACGAATATGACTACCCATATTAATGCACAGGTGGAAAATGTAGTATCCCTTATTCAGGAAATGGTAGAGCTCACCAAAGAATCCCGCGAGCATGCAGAAAGCAGCTACACTGACCTCGTAGACGTAGTAGAAACAACAACAACAATGTCCGCACTTTCTTCTGAGGTTGAAAAGGTTCTGCGCGAATTCCAGACAGAGTTTGAAAAGGTTAAAGACGAAACCGGCACCATTGACAAAATTTCAAATCAGACAAATCTTCTTGCTTTAAACGCTTCCATTGAAGCTGCCAGAGCAGGCGAGGCCGGAAAGGGATTTGCCGTTGTTGCAGACCAGATTCGTGTGTTAAGTACAGAAACTCAGACTTCTTCCGGTCAAATCCGTGAAGCCTTAACGCATTTACAGGAAACTTCTGATAAGATGACCGAATCCATCGAAAAGACCTTAGAACTGATTCAGCTTGCTACAGAAAAAATTACACAGACAAACGAGAGCGTTGGCAAGATTACCTCTGATTCTAATCTGCTTGCTGAACACATTCAGGTTGTTGACTCTGCCATAAAAGAAGTAAAAACTTCCAATACTCAGTTAGTTGAAAATATGGAACAGGTTTCTTCCACAGTAACTACCATGACGAAATGTATTGCAGATTCCGATGAAACCACCAAAATTATGCATAGTAAATACACTGAAACCTCTAACAATATCAACAGCATCGAATCCGTTGTGGAAGGACTACTGACAGAGCTTGGCATCGGCGGTTTTCTTGGCTTAAAGGATATCACTTCCGGAATGAATGTAACCATAGTACTTGCAGACAATTCTACGGATAAAACGAAATACACCGGTGAAATCACAGAACAGCAGGAACAGCAAATCTTTGTACGATTTGAACAGCCGATTTCCTTACCTGAAAAATCTGCAACCTGCAATATGGAAATTATTGTCGGAAACACTGTTTATTGCTGGGATGCCGTAGAAATCTCCACAAAACACAAAAAGGATGAATATACCTTCCCGATTTTGGTTTCCTCTCGTCCGCAGATTAAAAACCGCAGAAAATTCCCACGTATGGATATTTCCAATTCCTGCAGGATTACAATCAGGGATACGAACGAAACCTTCAACGGAACCATGTGTAATATCAGTGCTGACGGCTTTGCCTTTGCAGTCAGAAATGATTTCTTCATGAATTGCAAAAACAAAAAAGTATCCGTCACCATTGATAACTTTACAATAACCGAACAAAATGTCCTGAAAGGTAACATCATACGAAGTTCCGATAATAACGGCATTTTCATTGTCGGCTGCCAGATGCCATCAGACAATTATGAGATTATGAGATATATTGATAAACATACTACCACCTAACTAAAAAAGGAGCCGGCGCTTTTGTTTACAAAGCGCTCAGCTCCTTTTCTTTATACATTCTTACTGCATTACTCCACCAAACAGATTTACTCCTGTCTTCACTTCAAATTCCGTATTCTTTTCACCGGTTGCACCTGCCATATTCTGACCTTCTCCGCGTCCAGGTCTGCCTGCAAATTCCCGGTCATCCGGCATCTCTCCGGCTGGCATTTCGCCGTCAGGCATCTGTGAAGCTTCACCATCCGGCATCTGCGGGCGTTCACCGTTTGGCATTTCAGGTCTTTCTCCTTCCTGCAGCTGTGGACGTTCTCCATTTTGCCATCCGGGTCTTCCACCCATGCCCATCATGGATCCGCTATAAGCAAGCTGTGTATCTCCCTGATACAGATGATAGGTTCCTTCTGTTAACAATTCGGAGGAAATAACAATATTCGAATAATCTGACACGCATTCAAATGTGATGACTTCGGCATCATTGGCATCCTTTACAGCAAGATTGCCTTTTGAACCGGACGCAAACTGCAATACCATGGTATTGGCAACGGAAGCCTCCTCTACATTGTCATACATATTACCAAATGCAACTACCGTTCCACCGTTAATATAGATTCCCTTATCGGAATCGATACCTGCATCTGCACTTGTCGGATTCGATGCTGCAATAACGGTTCCGCCATTGATAACAAGCCAGCCATTCGAATCGATGCCGTCACCTTCTTCGCCGTCTGCAGACACAACATTCAGATTACCGCCCTGAATCGTGCAAACGCTGATATTATCCTCACTTGTATTAATACCGTCATTCAATGCCTTGATATTAATGGTTCCTCCGAGAATGGTAAGGTGCATTTCCGAGCCAAGTCCTTCATTTTCCGCATGGATATTCAGTACACCGTCTCCTTTTTCTCCGCCGTCAATTTCCATACTTACCTTGGAATAAAAGGCTCCGTCATATTTATGAAGCTTCTTTTGCTCGTCATTATCCTTATAAATACGCGCCACATAGGAACCTGATACGTTATTTACGGAGCTGTCCGCAATCACTACCTTTGCCCCTGCCTTAGAGGTATCCACATCCTTTGTGGCAGTTTCCTCCGATGCATCCTCGTCACATTCATATACTTCATAGAATAAAACTGCCGGCGCTACCTCACAGGTAATATCCACCCCATTCAAAATAAGGGTAACCTGATCTGTCTCCTCTTCCCCTACATTAACAAAAATCTGTCCTGCCGAAAGAGCTCCTGTCAGCTGATAGGTTCCCGGCTTTGTGATATTTAACACCGTATGTGCTGCAGCCTCCTCTGCAGTATGTTTATCCGCATCTGTTCCCTCACCGTACGGATTTCCACTCTCGTACTGATCCTTATCCTCATAATAAATAATATCGTGACTTACATATACTGCTTCCGAATCCTCTGTTGCTGCCGCCTCTCCGTTTACCGTTACTCCACTGTCTGCCAGCTCAATCTGCACAGCTTCCGCATATGCCGAAGCATCTCCCGCCTTAGCCTCCTGCGACGTTTCCTGCACCTGTACAGCTTCCTGTTCTGCTTCTCTTTCTTTTTCTGCTTCTATTTCTTCTTCCGTCTGTGTCTCGGTCTTCTTCGTCACATCCTCCTGCTGCGTGCTCTGCCCACATGCAGTCATAATCATTGACATCGCCAGCACTCCCGCAAGCATCCCAAACTGTTTTCTTCTCATTACCAAAACCTCCTACTCTGCATGCCTCTGTCATGCAGCTATGATTCCTAATAATTTGCGTCTCACCTTATGTCGTATGTCTATCATATAACAACATTGTGAAAAAAATCGTGAGAAAACGTGAAAATTCTGTGTCCACCAAAAAAAAAGAAGCACCGTACCTTAGCACGATGCCTCTTACTTATTATCGGTTCACCTGCGGCAGCTTAGAAAATGCAACCTCTAAATCAGCATCCGTCGGAAGATAGTCCTGCATCTCGCCGTCATTAAATCTCTGGTACGCAACCATGTCAAAGTATCCTGTACCGGTTAATCCAAATACGATATTCTTTGCTTCGCCGGTTTCCTTGCACTTCAAAGCTTCGTCAATGGCAACCTTAATTGCATGACTGCTTTCCGGAGCCGGAAGAATACCCTCTACTCTTGCAAAGGTCTGTGCGGCTTCGAATACTTCCGTCTGCTTTACGCTTCTTGCCGACATCAGTCCCTGATCGTATAACTCAGATACCACAGAACTCATACCATGATAACGAAGTCCTCCTGCATGGGTTGCCGCCGGAATATAACTGCTTCCTAAGGTATACATCTTCGCCAGCGGACAAACCTTACCTGTATCACAGAAATCATATGCATACTTTCCTCTTGTTAAGCTTGGACATGAGGATGGCTCCACAGCGATTAATTCATAATCAGCCTCACCACGAAGCATCTCACCCGCAAACGGAGAAAACAGACCACCAAGATTAGATCCGCCTCCTGCACAGCCGATAATCATATCTGCCTTAATGCCGTATTTATCAAGGGCTGCCTTTGTTTCCAGACCAATAATTGACTGATGTAACAGTACCTGTGATAACACAGAGCCCAATACATAACGGTAGCCTTCCTGCTCTCCTGCTGCCTCAACAGCCTCAGATATAGCACAGCCAAGACTTCCTGTTGTTCCCGGAAATTCCTCGTTAATCTTACGTCCGACCTTTGTATTCATGGATGGTGACGGAGTAACCTGTGCACCGTAAGTACGCATAACCTCACGTCTGAATGGCTTCTGCTCATAAGAACATTTCACCATAT
>CAYLWP010000035.1:0-18410 GCA_964387365.1 uncultured Roseburia sp.
GATTAAGACCATGATTAATGCCTTTGGCTGCGGATTTTCGGAAGGATACGGTAATGACTTTGATATTACAAAGCTTCGTTATAATAAGATTGTTATTATGGCCGATGCTGATGTTGACGGTGAGCATATCAGCAATCTGTTGCTGACCCTGTTTTACCGTTTTATGCCGGAGCTTATTTATGAAGGCCATGTATATATCGCAATGCCGCCTTTATATAAGGCAATGCCGGCAAAGGGCAAGGAAGAGTATCTGTACGATGACAAGGCTCTTGAGAAGTACCGTAAGACGCACAAGGGACCGTTCACCTTACAGAGATATAAGGGTCTTGGTGAAATGGATGCACAGCAGCTGTGGGATACCACTTTGAATCCTGAAACACGTATTTTGAAACAGATTGAGATAGAAGATGCCAGAATGGCTTCCGAGGTAACGGAAATGCTGATGGGTACGGATGTTGCACCTAGAAAACAGTTTATCTATGAGCATGCAACAGACGCTGAGCTTGATATTTAATATCCTTTTTGGAGGCAGACATGGAAGAGAAGATAATTAGAACCGAATATTCGGATACCATGCAGAAATCTTTTATAAACTACGCGATGAGTGTTATCGTTGCGCGAGCTTTACCGGATGTAAGAGACGGTTTAAAGCCTGTACAGCGAAGAACCTTATATGATATGCATGAACTGGGTATCCGCTATGACAGACCATATAGAAAAAGTGCACGTATCGTCGGCGATACCATGGGTAAGTATCATCCGCACGGTGACAGCTCTATTTACGAGGCTCTTGTTGTATTGACACAGGACTTCAAGAAGGGCATTCCGCTGATTGACGGACATGGTAACTTTGGTAATATCGAAGGAGACGGCGCGGCTGCCATGCGTTATACAGAGGCACGTCTTCAGAAGATTACACAGGATGCGATTCTTGCCGATTTGGACAAGGATGTGGTAGATTTTTCGCCTAATTTTGATGAGACAGAGAAGGAACCGGATGTTTTGCCGTGCCGATTCCCGAATCTTCTGGTAAATGGTTCGGAGGGTATTGCGGTAGGTATGGCTACCAGTATTCCGCCGCATAATCTTGGCGAGGTCATTGATGCCATGAAGGCATATATGCTCAATGAAAATATTACGACAAAGGAATTATTGAAGTATGTTAAGGGTCCTGACTTCCCTACAGGCGGCATAGTATGTAACAAGGATGATTTATTAAGTATTTACGAGACCGGTGTCGGTAAGATTAAGATTCGCGGTGTTGTTGAGGTGGAAAAGACAAAGGGCGGTAAGCTGAACCTTGTCATCTCAGAGATTCCATATACCATGATTGGTGCGAATATCAGTAAGTTTTTACAGGATGTTGCTGCTCTCTATGAACAGAAGAAGGCACCGGAGATTGTTGATATCTCCAACCAGTCCTCTAAGGAGGGTATTCGTATCGTCATCGAGCTGAAAAAGGATACGGATGTAGAGAACTTTAAAAACCTTTTATATAAGAAGACACGTTTAGAGGATACGTTTGGTGTTAATATGATTGCGATTGCGGATGGCCGTCCGGAAACGATGGGACTTAAGAGTATCATTGCTAAGAATGTTGCCTTCCAGTATGAGATTAATACCAGAAAGTATAATACCTTATTGAATAAAGAGCTGGAAAAGCGTGAGATTCAGGAGGGCTTAATCAGAGCCTGCAATATTATCGACCTGATTATCGAGATTCTGCGTGGTTCCAAGGATCGTAACATGGTTAAGAATTGTCTGACGAGCGGCGTTACGGATGGAATTAATTTCCGCTCAAAGGAGTCCAAGCTTATGGCTTCCCA
Source organism: uncultured Roseburia sp. (assembly GCA_964387365.1). GTDB lineage: Bacteria > Bacillota > Clostridia > Lachnospirales > Lachnospiraceae > COE1. Next base: position 1,827 of record CAYLWP010000035.1, read on the forward strand.
GCTTAACTTTACTGAGAAGCAGGCAAACGCTATCCTTGATATGCGTTTGTATAAGTTAATCGGCTTGGAAATCGAAGCGCTGATGAAGGAGCATAAGGAGACAACGGCCAATATCTATCGCTACGAGGATATTCTAGAACGCCGTGAATCCATGGCGCAGGTTATCATACAGGATCTGGATACTATCAAAAAGGAATATTCCAGAAAGCGCAGAACAAGAATTGAGAATGCGGAGGAAGCCGTTTACGAAGAGAAGAAGATGGAAGAGATGGACATTATGTTCCTGATGGATAAGTTTGGCTACTGCAAAACCATCGACATGTCCACCTACGAGCGTAATAAGGAAACGGTTCACGAAGAGTTTAAGTACGTAATCAAGGGAAAGAATACCGGAAGAATGTGCATCTTTACAAATACCGGTCAACTCTATACAATAAAGGTAACGGATATTCCGTTTGGAAGATTGCGTGACAAGGGTCAGCCGATTGATAATATCAGTAATTACAGCTCCGGAACGGAGGATATTATTGCGATTACCAGTCAGTCCGAGCTGAATCTGTATCGTATGCTGTTTGTAACGAAGCAGTCCATGTGCAAGGTTGTAAGCGGTTCGGAGTTTGATGTTGCAAAGAGAACGGTTGCTGCGACCAAGCTTGGTGACGGCGATGAGGTTGTAAGTATTGTTATTCTGAATGCACAGCAGCAAATTATTTTCCAGACAAAAGAGGGGTATTTCCTTCGTTTTGCCGTGGATGAAATACCGGAGAAAAAGAAAAATGCAATCGGTGTCCGCGGAATGAAGCTTGGGGATAAGGATTATATTGAGAATGTATATTATACCCAGAGCGGCGCAGAGCACATAATCAAATACAAGGGCAAAAAAATCGAATTAAATAAATTAAAGCTTAATAAAAGAGATACAAAGGGTACAAAGGTCAGAGTATAAATCTGTGACCTTGGTATCCGGTTCGGAAAGGAATAAACATGAGAGTAATTGCCGGAACTGCCAGAAGTCTGAGATTACAGACTCCTGATGGTTTGGATACCCGTCCGACTACGGACAGAATCAAGGAAACCCTGTTTAATATGCTGATGCCTTATCTTTCGGGAGCGGTTTTTGTTGACCTGTTTTCCGGTAGCGGCGGAATCGGAATCGAAGCAATCAGCCGTGGCGCAAAGAAAGCCTATTTTGTGGAGAACAATCAGAAGGCGCTTGACTGTATTCATGCCAATGTTGCGCATACAAGGTTTGAAGAACGATCTGTTATTTTGAAGCAGGATGTTTTTTCTGCCCTGCGGGGAAGCATTAAGGATGAAACAGATATTATTTTTATGGATCCGCCTTACAATCAGCAGTATGAGAAGAAGGCACTGGAAATCTTAAGCAGTGCTGCCTATGTTACGGAAGATACTTTGATTGTTGTTGAAGCGGCATTGGAAACGGATTTTGATTATGTTACATCACTGGGTTTTACCGTTACCAAGGAGAAGTTATATAAAACCAATAAACATGTATTTATTAAAAGGAGTTAATACAATACTATGAAATCTGCACTATACCCGGGAAGCTTTGATCCTATGACATTAGGACATTTAGATATTATTAAAAGGGCTTCTCAAATGTTTGATCGCCTTACTGTAAGCGTTTTGGACAATAAGGCGAAGAATGCGTTGTTTTCTGTGGAAGAACGTGTTAGTATATTAAAAGAAGCGACAAAGGACTTACCAAATGTTACCGTAGTTTCCTTTGACGGGCTGACGGTTGATTATGCGCGTCAGAATGACATTCATGTATCAGTCAGAGGACTGAGAGCGGTTACTGATTTTGAGTATGAGCTTCAGATTGCCCAGACGAACAGGAAGCTTTCCAATGGCGCTCTTGATACGGTATTTTTAACAACCAGTCTGGAGTATGCATATCTGAGTTCTTCTACAGTGAAGGAGATTGCAGCCTTCCATGGAGATATTTCTCAGCTGGTACCGGAATTTGTTGCTAAGCTTGTTCATGAAAAATTTGAATCTGTTCAGAGCTAAGGAGATGAGCTCCGAGCACTTTTAAAGTATACTTATCAATACGGGGAATATGGAGGATTAATATGAGTAGCAGAATTGAACAGTTAATTGATGAGATTGAAGAATATATTGACAGCTGCAAGTACAAGGCATTTTCCAATGATGTCATTATGGTAAATAAAACAGAAATCGATGAACTTCTGCGTGAATTAAGAATGAAGACACCGGAAGAGATTAAGCGTTACCAGAAGATTATCAGCAATAAGGAAGCGATTTTGAACGATGCCAAGCAGAAGGCGCAGGAGCTGATTAACGATGCAACTGTTCAGACAAATGAGCTGATCAGTGAACATCAGATTATGCAGCAGGCATACGCACAGGCTAATGAGATTGTTGAGCTTGCTACCAAGCAGGCGCAGGAAATCTTAGACAGCGCAACAATTGAAGCGAATAATGTGAAAACGGCTGCCATGCAGTATACGGATGATATTCTTGCTAACCTGGAAAATATTATCAAGCATTCTATTGATGTATCTACCAATGATTTTAATACCATGCTTGCTAATCTGAATAATATCGATGTCATTGTATCGGCTAACAGAGCAGAGTTGAATCCGCCTTCCATCGAGGATGAACCGGTTTTGGCTGAGGAAGAGAAAAAAGAAGTATTAGATGTTATTTAGTATGCGGTAAAGTGACTGTGAAGTCATAGAGCTGTTACATCAAAAATATAAAACCCACAGGAACCTGTGGGTTTTACTTTCGTGATGCGGTGATTGAGATGTAGATGAAATAATAAACAGCTGTGATGCCGGTAATGATGCATTTGTGAAAAATGTATTTTTTCATCGACAGGTCAGCTTCGCCGGTAATACTGCTTGTTTGCAGCATGCAGGAAATACCGCTGAAGCTTACGGCAAGCACAGTCCAGAATGCTTTTGCCCGATTGGACAACAGGGCATGACGGCAGATACCGGGGATGCCCTGAATAATTTCCAGAAATCCGCCGGCAATTGCCTGCATTTCGGGTGGCAAAGCGGCAAGCTCCGGGATGATACGGAAGGCGTTTACAAAGGTCACATATCCGCCGAGCAGAAGGATGGATTGTATGCTGCTTTGGCAGGACAGACGAAGCGCCTGCGTAACCGGAATCTTTTTGGGGTTATTCCTGCCGGTCGGAGTTGTCTGATTTGCAGTGACGATAGATTTTTGTCTATAGTTACCCAGCAGAATCCCGTACAGAAAGGGGATTCCATATGTTCCGAACAGAAACGGAAGCGGCTGATGAAAGCCACATCCCTGCAGGAGCGGAATGATGATGCTTGCAAAGTACGTCGGACCAATATTATTACAGAAGGCAAGCAGATATTCTGCCTCAGGCTTAGATATTTTTCCGCATTTTAATAAATCACAGGTTGCTTTGGCTCCCATGGGGAAGCCGCAAAGGAATCCCATAAAGATAGCGTAGAGCCCGTTTGTACTGCATGCAAATAATGGCTTGAGCATGGGGCTAAGAATTCGCGTAAAGTGAATATCTGCTCCTGTATGAATCATCAGGGAGCTGATGATCATGAAGGGAAAAAGTGTCGGAACCATTTTGGTTGCCCACTGAGCAAGCCCTTCATAGGCGTAACCCACAGTTGCCTCGGGATATAGCAACAGCATACCGATAAAGCTGATAAAAAATAAGACGGTAAGTATAGATTTTATTGTCATTTTATAAATAATTTCTTTCTGTTGGAAACGGATTGTTGTATACTTGTAATATATTATGCAGGAGGTAGCGCAATATGCGTCTTGATAAATTTCTGGCTGATTTGCAGCTGGGAACAAGAAGCCAGGTAAAGGAATATATAAAAAAGGGGCTTGTCACGGTAAACGGCGAAGTGATAAAAAAGACTGATTTCAAGGTAAATGAAGGCTGCGATACGGTAATCTGCAAGGGTGAGAGGCTAACCTATCAGAAGTACAGATATTTTCTGCTGCATAAGCCTGCGGGCGTGATTACTGCGACTAAGGACAATTATGATAAAACGGTCATGGATTTGCTTCCGGGAGAGCTGCGGGCAGATTATTTTCCAGTAGGACGTCTGGATAAGGACACAGAAGGATTTTTGCTGATTACCAATGACGGTGAGCTGTCACACAGACTGCTTTCACCCAAAAAGCATGTTGCAAAGACCTACTATGCAGAGTGTAAAGGGAAGCTGACAGAGGAAGGAATCCGACAGCTGGAACAGGGACTTGATATCGGAGATGATAAGCCTACGTTGCCGGCTCTCGTGGAGGTACTTCAAACAGAAGAAGCTTTTTATCATATCAAGCTCACGATTACGGAAGGACGTTTTCATCAGGTAAAGAGGATGATACAGGCGGTCGGTGGTGAGGTTACTTATTTGAAACGCTTATCCATGGGTGGACTTGCTCTTGACGCTTCGCTTGAAAAAGGGCGTTATCGGGAGCTTTCACAGGAGGAAGTGGAACAATTAGAAAAGAACTGATTCGTTACGGATTTTGTTATATAAAACGGAAGGAAGATATATTTTGTCTATCGAAAATGGTTTTCTGCCAATTAGCAGGGAAGAAGTGGAAGAGCTTGGTATAGAACAGCTCGATTTTGTATATGTTACAGGGGATGCTTATGTGGATCATCCCTCGTTTGGTCATGCCATTATAAGCAGAATACTGCAGGCGCACGGATATACGGTTGGTATTATTGCGCAGCCGGACTGGAAGGATGACAGGAGTATTACGGTTCTTGGGGAACCAAGGCTCGGATTTCTGGTGTCCTCAGGTAATATGGACTCCATGGTAAATCACTATTATGTGTCAAAAAAGCACCGTGAAACAGATGCCTATACACCGGGTGGTGTACCTTACAAACGCCCGGATCATGCCGTGGTTGCTTACAGCAATCTGATTAGAAGAACCTATCGCAACGTACCGATTATTATAGGCGGAATTGAAGCCAGCCTTCGTCGTATGGCTCATTATGATTATTGGTCAGATTCCTTTAAACGCTCCATTTTACTGGATAGTCAGGCTGATTTGATTTCCTACGGTATGGGTGAAAAATCTATCGTAGAGATAGCAGATGCCTTGAACAGCGGTATTTCCGTAAAGGACATCAGCTTTATTCCCGGTACGGTTTATAAAACAAAGGATATTTCGGGATTGTATAATCACGAACTGCTGCCGTCCTATGACGAAATGAAGGCAGATAAGAAGCAATATGCAGCAAGCTTTAAGATACAGCATGATAATACCGATCCCTTTACCGGTAAGACCTTGGTTGAGCCATATCCGAATGGCGTTTATGTTGTTCAAAATGTGCCGCAGCCGCCTCTTACCATGCAGGAGATGGATGATGTATATGCACTGCCATATCAGCGAACCTATCATCCAAGCTATGAAAAGGATGGCGGTGTTCCGGCAATTGCCGAGGTGAAGTTCTCTCTGATTAGTAATCGTGGCTGCTTTGGCGGCTGTAATTTCTGCGCCTTAACCTTCCATCAGGGACGTACCATACAGGTCAGAAGCCATGATTCCATCGTCGAGGAAGCGAAGATGATTACAGAGGATAAGGATTTCAAGGGATATATTCATGATGTTGGAGGTCCGACAGCAAACTTCCGGCATCCGTCCTGTGAAAAACAGCTCTCAGTCGGTGTTTGTAAGCATAGACAGTGCCTGTTTCCGAAGCCCTGTCCGAATCTGCATGTAGACCATTCCGATTACCTTGCCTTATTAAGAAGACTTCGTGAGCTTCCTAAGGTGAAAAAGGTCTTTGTACGTTCCGGTATCCGATTTGATTATCTTCTTTTGGATAAGAATGATACCTTTATGAGAGAGCTTGTTGAGCATCATATCAGCGGGCAGCTTAAGGTTGCTCCGGAGCATATCTGTGATGCGGTTTTATCTAAGATGGGAAAGCCGGAGAATGCTGTTTACGAAGCATTCACGGAAAAGTATAAGAAACTGAATCAGAAGCTTGGTAAGAAGCAGTTCCTCGTACCGTACCTGATGTCGTCACATCCGGGCTCCACATTAAAGGAAGCGGTAGCACTCGCAGAATATCTGAGAGATATCGGTTATATGCCGGAGCAGGTGCAGGATTTTTATCCGACGCCGTCAACCATGTCTACGGTTATGTACTATACCGGAATTAATCCGAATACCATGAAACAGGTCTATGTATGCCGTAATCCGCACGAAAAGGCATTGCAGAGAGCTTTGATTCAATATCGCAATCCGAAGAATTACGAGCTTGTTAAGGAAGCACTGCTTGCGGCAGGAAGAACGGATTTAATCGGCTTTGACAAGAAGTGCCTGATAAAACCACGTAATTTTGCGCAGGGGCAGGACAATGCAAAGCAGAGTGCTTCAAAAAGAAATAACAGTGTTTCACACAAAAACAGCAAGGTTTCACAAAAGAATAAAAATGTTCCACAGGGCAGAGGAAAAGTTTCACGAAGTAAAAATACTTCAAAAAGAGCAAGATAATTAACCGGACTAATACATTGAAAAGAAAGGAAGGCAGACCATGAATATTATCATTATTACAGGCGCTTCATCCGGTATGGGTATGGAGTTTGCATTACAGCTTGATAACGTATTTGAACATTCTATCGATGAAATCTGGCTGATTGCCAGAAGAAAAGAACAGATGCTGGAAGTAGCATCCAATATGCAGAATACGACCAGAGTATTAGATATGGACGTTACAAGCTCTGCTGATATGGAACGCTTAAAGCAGTTGCTTGCAAAGGAAAGGCCAAACGTCTGTATGCTTGTAAACTGTGCAGGATACGGTGTTATGGGAGACTTTGAAAAGCTCAATATGCAGGAAGAGCTGGGAATGATTGATGTAAACTGCAAGGCGTTAACACAGATGACATACCTGTGTATTCCTTATATGCGTAAAAACAGCAGAATCATTCAGCTGGCATCAAGTGCTGCCTTCATGCCTCAGCCTAAGTTTGCCGTATATGCTGCAAGCAAGGCATATGTACACAGCTTATCCCGTGCCCTGTCCGAGGAATTACGCAAAAAGAAAATCTATGTAACAAGCGTATGTCCGGGACCTGTTGATACACCATTTTTTGATATAGCGGAAAAGGATGGCAAGATACTTACCATCAAGAAGCTGACTATGGTAACAGCGGAACAGGTAGTCGCAAAGGCAATCCGCGATTCCTTCCGGAAAAAGACGGTTTCCATATACAGCGGTTATATTCAATTATTCCTGGGATTGACCAAGGTAATACCGCACCGTGTGATTTTGACGGTATTACGTTTTATCAAATAAAAAGGAGTTCTGTAATTTATGGCAAACATACAAAAGATTTCAAAGGGTGAACCGGATTATTTGCAGCAACAGAAAAAAGTTGTATTGATTCGCACCATAATCTATTTTGCAATCTCACTTGCGGTTTATGGACTTGGCTACTGGTCTGCTAAAACTAACGCCAATCTTTTGACTGTCGTTGCAGTATTGGGATTACTTCCGGCGTCAAAAAGCGCCGTTTCGCTGATTATGTACCTGCGTACCCCCAAGTACAGTGACGAGGTGTTGCAGACAATCAAGGCTGCTGCAGGAGAGCTTCCGGCGTTATATCATCTGTATCTGACCTCTTATAAGCAGAACTTTCCGCTTAATAGTGTTGTTATCAGAGGGAATAACGTTATGGGTTATACGGAGTTTGCTTCCTGTGATGTCAATGCCTGCGAGGAGCATATCAGGCTGCTTGCAATACAAAACGGCTTTAAGAGTCTGAATGTCAAGATCTTTAAGGGAAATGAACTGAAAAAGTTTGAGGAACGGCTCCATCAGCTGCAAAGTGCAGAGGCAGGAAAAAGGGAAGAAGAGCTTTTAGCCCTTATGACGGATATTTCATTATAAGGCTGTTTCAAGTATCATTTGACTATTTGGATTAAAGGGGCATGGAACATGCAGCAATATATCATCGGCGAAAATGAAGCCGGACAGCGTTTTGATAAGTACTTGAAAAAAATCTTGAAGGAAGCACCTGACAGCTTCATCTATAAGATGCTTCGTAAAAAGAATATTGTATTAAATGGCAAAAAATCAACGGGGAATGAGAAGCTGGAGCTGCGGGACGAGGTGAAAATCTTTTTAGCTGATGAAACCTTTGAAAAGTTCAGCGGACAAATGCTGAACGCGGCGGCACAAGGTCAGCTCGCAGTTCCGGCAGAGACAATTGTATCTTATACCACAGCGTATCAGAGGCTGAAAAATATATCCGTTGTTTATGAGGATGAAAATATTTTGGTTCTAAATAAACCGGCAGACGTGTTGTCGCAAAAGGCAGCGCCGGAGGATGTCAGTCTCAATGAATGGATGTTAGGCTATTTACTGGAACAAGGTCAAGTGACACCGGCAAGCCTTGCTACTTTTAAGCCGTCGATATGCAACCGCCTCGACAGGAATACCTCGGGCATGGTGGTTTGCGGCAAGACACTGGCAGGAAGTCAGTACATGAGCAGGATTATTAAGGATAAAACCTTGGAGAAGTATTATCATTGTATGGTTCCGGGAACGGTAAAGCTGAACGAGCGGTTAACAGGCTATCTTTACAAGGATCATGCTTCCAATAAGGTTACGATATATAAAGCTTTGGAGGAAATACCGGAAAAAAAACGGGAAAAGGCTGAGTTTATAGATACTGCCTTTCTTACATTACAGTCCGATGAGGCACATTCGCTGATTGAAGTACAGCTTTTTACCGGAAAAACGCACCAGATTCGAGCGCACCTTGCCTCGATAGACCATGCGATTATCGGTGATTATAAGTATGGAGAGGAACGCCTGAATAAGAGATATCAGTCGATAGGTGTAGTAAGTCAGCTATTGCATGCACAGCGCCTTGTTTTTCCCGAAACGACGCAGGAGCGGTTTGCGAAGCTGTCCGGTCTGGTATTAACCTGTCCGGAGCCGGAGCTTTTTAATAAGGTATGGGAGGCTGACGTTTAGAATGGCAACTTGGAATTCCAGAGGACTTAGAGGTTCCTTGCTTGAAGAGATGATTAATATATCCAATGAAAAATACAGGGAAAATCATCTGGCATTGATTCAAAAGGTTCCGACACCAATTACACCAATAACCATTGATAAGGAAACAAGGCATATTACGCTTGCTTATTTTGACCAGAAGAGTACCGTAGACTATATCGGCGCCGTACAGGGCATTCCGATTTGCTTTGATGCCAAGGAGTGCGCGGTCGATACCTTTTCGCTTCAGAATATTCATCCGCATCAGGTGGAATTTATGAAGGATTTTGAGGCACAGGACGGTATAGCGTTCTTTCTTCTATATTATACGGCAAGAGATGTTATGTATTATCTTCGCTTAGATGAGCTTCTTGTTTTTTGGGAGAGAATGCAGCAGGGCGGCAGAAAAAGCTTTCGCTTTGAGGAATTGAGTGAAGATTATTTCTTTCAGAAGAAAAGCGGAGTTATGGTTCCTTATCTTGATATGATTCAGAAAGACCTTGGGGACAGAGGTTGACAATCAATGTGATAAAGTGTTATACTACGAATAATTTGCTACGCTAATCTTGTAACGAGTTAGCACGTTAATGCACTAAAGTATGAAAAGAGAAAAGAGGATTCGAATGGATTTTAGAGGAAAAAGATTGGTACATACTCCGGAGGGAGTCCGTGATATTTACGGAGCAGAGTACGCAGCTAAGCTGCATATTCAGGATTTGGTTCATGATAAGCTTCGCAGCTTTGGTTATCAGGATATTCAGACGCCGACCTTTGAGTTTTTTGATGTATTCGGTAAGGAGGTCGGAACAACGCCGTCAAAGGAATTATACAAGTTCTTTGATAAAGAGGGTAATACATTAGTTTTACGTCCTGACTTTACCCCTTCCATTGCAAGAAGTGCGGCAAAGTATTTTATGGATGAAACAATTCCGCTCAGATTCTGCTACTGCGGTAACAATTATATCAATACCAACAACTTACAGGGTAAGTTAAAGGAAACTACACAGACGGGTGCAGAGCTGATTGGCGATTCCAGCGCAGAGGCAGATGCGGAAATGATTGCCATGCTGGTAGAAGCGCTGCTTAATTCCGGTTTAAAGGAATTTCAGGTTGCCATCGGACAGATTGATTACTTTAAGGGCTTATGTGCAGAGGCAAAGCTTGACGAGGAAACAGAGCTTGCTTTAAGAGACTTTATTTCAAGCCGTAACGAATTCGGTGCGCACGAGCTTTTGGCAGAAAAGAATGTCTCAGAGGAAGATATCAGAGCCTTGTTAAATGTAAGCAATTTGTTTGGCTCCTATGAGGTTCTTGACGAGGCGCTTTCTTTTGCAACCAATAAGCGTTCCCTGAATGCCATTGAACGCTTAAAAAAGGTATATGAGCTTTTGAAGCTTTACGGCGTTGAGAGATATGTCTCCTTTGACCTTGCTTTGATTAGTAAGTACAATTATTATACAGGTGTTATTTTTAATGCCTATACCTATCAGATGGGTAATGCGATTGCTAAGGGCGGTCGCTACGATAAGCTCCTTGAGAAATTCGGTAAGGCATCACCGGCAACAGGCTTTGTTGTGATGATTGATGACCTTATGACTGCTTTGACAAGACAGAAGCTGTGTCCGCAGCCTGAGAATAAGAATCTTCTTCTTATTTATCAGAGTGATGTTAAGAATGCAGTAGAAGAGGCCAAAAAGTATCGTGCGCAAGGCTATGCTACCGTTATGATGAAGCAGGAACAGACAACAGAGGAATATGAAGCGTTTGCAAAAACACAGAATGTTGCAAAAATTGTTGTACTTGATAAATAGAAGGAGTTAACGTAAAATGAATGAAGATATGAGATATCTTACCTTTGCACTTGGAAAGGGAAGATTAGCGAATAAAACTTTGGAACTGTTGGAGAAAATTGGGATTACCTGCGAAGAAATGAAGGATAAGGATTCCAGAAAGCTTATCTTTGTAAACGAAGAATTGAAATTAAAGTTCTTCCTTGCAAAAGGACCGGATGTTCCTACCTATGTTGAATATGGTGCCGCAGATATCGGTGTTGTAGGTGCCGATACCATTATGGAAGAGAATCGTAAGGTTTATGAAGTACTTGACCTTGGATTCGGAAAGTGCCGCATGTGTGTATGTGGTCCGGCATCTGCCAAGGAACTGTTACAGCATCATGAAATGATTCGTGTAGCCAGCAAATATCCAAAGATTGCCAAAGACTATTTCTACAATAAGAAGCATCAGACCGTTGATATCATCAAGTTAAACGGTTCTGTCGAGCTTGGACCTATTGTTGGTTTAAGTGATGTTATTGTCGATATTGTTGAAACAGGTTCTACATTAAGAGAAAATGGACTTGAGGTATTAGAAGAAATCTGTCCTTTATCTGCCAGAATGATTGTAAATCAGGTAAGTATGAGAATGGAGTCACAGAGAATCAAACAGATTCTTCAGGCGTTGAAAAACGAGCTGTAAGGAGCACCATTCTTTTTAAAGGAGAAATAGCAATTATGAGAATTGTAACATTGACAGAAGAAACCAAGAAAAATCTTCTTGAGGATTTGTTAAAGAGAAGTACAAATGATTACGGCGAGTATGAGAAGATTGTTGCCGATATTATTGAGCAGGTCAGAACGAGAAAGGAAGAAGCGATTTTTGAATATTCCTTAAAGTTCGATAAGTGTACAACAACAAAGGAAACCTTCGAGGTTACCAGAGAAGAAATCGAAGCTGCTTATTTAGAGTTGGACGAACACTTCATACAGGTTATGAAGGACTCTGCAAAAAATATCAGAGCATACCATGAGAAACAGCTGCGTAACAGCTGGTTTGATGCAAAGGAAGACGGCACCATCCTTGGACAGAAGATTACACCGATGCAGACAGTAGGTGTATATGTTCCGGGTGGAAAGGCAGCTTACCCTTCCACAACCTTAATGAATGTAGTTCCTGCAAAGGTGGCTGGTGTTCCGAATATCATTATGACAACTCCTGCCGGAGCAGACGGCAAGGTAAATCCGGCAACGCTGGTTGCGGCTGATATTGCAGGCGTTAACAAGATTTTCAAGGTTGGCGGAGCGCAGGCAATTGCAGCACTTGCATACGGAACAGAGATGATTCCGAAGGTTGATAAGATTGTCGGACCGGGTAACATTTTCGTTGCACTGGCAAAGCGTGCCGTGTATGGACATGTCAGCATTGATTCCATTGCAGGGCCTTCCGAGATTCTTGTTCTTGCAGACGAAACAGCAAATCCAAGATATGTTGCTGCGGATTTACTGTCTCAGGCAGAGCATGACGAGATGGCATCAGCTATTTTGATTACAACAAGCAAAAAGCTTGCAGAAGAGGTTTCCAAGGAGGTTGATATCTTTACAAGTCAGCTTTCCCGTAAGGAAATTATACAGAAATCATTAGATAACTACGGATATATTCTTCTTGCAGAGGATATGGATACCGCTATTGAGGCGGCAAATGAGATTGCTTCCGAGCATCTTGAGATTTTAACGGCGAATCCGTTTGATACCATGACAAAGATTAAGAATGCAGGTGCGATTTTTTTAGGCGAGTATTCTTCAGAGCCTTTGGGAGATTACTATGCAGGACCGAACCATGTGCTTCCTACCAACGGAACAGCGAAGTTCTTTTCACCTTTGAATGTGGATGATTATATGAAGAAGTCAAGCATTATCTCCTATTCAAGAGATGCATTGAAGAAGGTTCATAAGGATATTGAGCTTTTTGCAGAAAAGGAAGGCTTAACGGCACATGCCAATTCAATCCGTGTAAGATTTGAAAACGAAAACGAATAAAAAAAGAGAGGGGAAGGCAGAAGATGAGCAGAACAGCAAACGTAACCCGTACAACAAAGGAAACAGACATCAAAATGATGCTTGAGCTTGATGGAGAAGGCGTATCCCACATTGATACAGGAATCGGTTTCTTCAATCATATGCTCGAGGGCTTTTCCAAGCACGGCTTTTTCAACCTCGATGTAACAGTCAAGGGTGATTTGGAGGTGGACGGACATCATACCGTGGAGGATGCCGGAATCGTACTTGGTACAGCAATCAAGGAAGCGGTTGGAGATAAGAAGGGCATCAAACGATATGGTTACTTCATTCTTCCTATGGATGATTCCCTGGCACTTTGTGCGGTAGATTTATGCGGTCGTCCTTATCTGCAGTTTGACTGCAGCTTCCCGGAACAGACGGTTGGCGGACTCGATACGACACTGGTTCGTGAATTCTTCTATGCCGTATCTTACAGTGCCGGCATGAACATTCATATTAAAATGCTGAGCGGTGATAACAGTCACCACATGATAGAAGCCATTTTCAAGGCGTTTGCCAAGGCACTTGACGAAGCGGTTTCTTATGATCCGAGAATCAAAGATGTCCTTTCTACTAAGGGCGCTTTAGCATAAGTTTTTGCATATTCTTTTTAAAACAGGACTGCTCAATTGGTTGGGCAGTCTGTATGTATGTTATACGGCTGTTTGCCAAAGAGATAGGACAGAAAGGAAAGTTTACTTACATGAAAAAACAATTTGTAGCTTGTATTTATTTATATCAGGGAAGTGCGGTAAGAACACTGACTGACCATACCGTTGTAAATCATAATCCGGCTGAGCTTGCGGAATACTACTGCAATAACAATGCTGACCGTATTATTGTTTTTGACCAGTCCAATACGGATGAGGAGCATGAGGCTGCATTAGATGTGATTAAAAAAATCGCGCTTGCATGCGAGGTTCCTGTTATCGGTGCCGGTAATGTAAAGCGTATGGAGGATGTGAAAAAGCTGATTTATGCCGGCTGTGCAAAGGCAGTATTGAATTACAGCAAGGCTTCCAATATTGAAATTACACAAGAGGTTTCCAAGAAGTTCGGCAAAGGAAAAATTCTTGCCGCCATAACGAAAAAGGATGAGTTAACAGAGAATAAGGAGCTTTTAGAGGAGTATGTCAGTGAGCTGATTTGTATTGATTCTTCTATTATGAAGGAGTGCGACAGATTGTCTGAGCTGCAGACAATCTGCTGCCTTGAGGAGGCAAAGGAAGACCAGTGGAAGGAATATCTTCTTCTTGAGAATGTAAGCGGAATCTCGGGCAATGCAATCAATTATCATATTGAACAGATTATCCCAAGAAAGCTTGCACTTGCCAAGGAGGGTGTTACTGTCAGTGCCTGTGAAGCTTCTATGAAATGGTCTGAGTTTAAGCTTAATTCCGATGGGATGCTTCCTGTTGTAGTACAGGATTATAAAACCAATGAAGTGCTGATGATGGCATACATGAATGAAGAGGCATATAATCATACGGTGGAAACAGGTAAGATGACCTATTGGAGCAGAAGCCGTAACGAGCTTTGGATTAAGGGTGATACAAGTGGTCATTATCAGTATGTGAAGTCTCTTTATGCAGACTGCGACAAGGATACTTTGTTGGCTAAGGTTTCACAGGTGGGCGCTGCCTGTCATACAGGAAGCTACAGCTGTTTCTTTCAAGAAGTACTGAAAAAGGAATACAACGATACCAACCCGCTCAAGGTATTCGAGGATGTATACGACGTGATTGCCGACAGAAAGATTCATCCCAAGGATGGCTCTTATACGAATTACCTGTTCGACAAGGGTATTGATAAAATATTGAAAAAGCTTGGCGAGGAAGCAACGGAAATCGTGATTGCTGCCAAGAATCCGAATGTAAATGAAATTAAATACGAAATCTCAGATTTCCTCTATCATATGATGGTGTTAATGGTTGAAAAGCGTGTTACCTGGGAGGAAATCATGGCTGAGCTGGCCAATCGCTAAGGTGCGGTAACAGATTGCTGCATTTTGGTGCGCAGATACAGTGGCATTACATGTGTTTTGTATTGCGCGAGCTGATTCGGCAAGCTGTCAGAAGGATTAGTATATAGAAAGGCATGGTTATATTTTAATGCGTAAATTGGCACTAAGTGATGAAATATTAATGAAGGTCGAGAAGCCGGCACGCTATATCGGTGGTGAAATCAACAGCGTGATAAAGGACAAAAATGACGTTAATGTCAGGTTTGCCATGTGTTTCCCGGACGTTTATGAAATAGGAATGTCTCACCTTGGTATTCAGATTCTTTATGATATGTTTAATCGTTTTGAAGATACCTGGTGTGAGAGAGTATATTCTCCGTGGCCGGATCTTGATGCGATTTTAAGGGAAGAGCAGATACCGTTATTTGCCTTGGAGTCACAGGACCCGATAAAGAGCTTTGACTTCCTTGGAATTACGATTCAGTACGAGATGTGCTATACCAATATTTTGCAGATTATTGATTTATCCGGGATTCCTTTGCGGGCAACAGAGCGTACCTGGGATGACCCTATTGTAATCGGTGGTGGCCCATGTGCGTACAATCCGGAACCGATTGCTGACTTTTTTGACTTGTTCTATATCGGCGAGGGTGAGACACAGTACAGGGCTTTGCTTGATTTATACAAGGAATGTAAGGCTTTGGGGCTGTCCAGAGCTGATTTTCTTGCCAAGGCAGGAACACTTCCGGGCATCTATGCACCACAGTTTTATGAGGTTACTTATAACGAGGACTTCACCATTGCGGCATTTGAGCCGACTCGTGAGGACATGCCCCGTACCATTACCAAGGAGCTGGTGCATGATGTAACGGATACTTATTATCCGGAAAAGCTCGTTGTTCCGTTTATCAAATGTACACAGGACAGAGTTGTGCTCGAAATCCAGCGTGGCTGTATTCGTGGTTGCCGATTCTGTCAGGCAGGACAGCTTTACAGACCGGTTCGTGAGCGTGATGTGAATATGCTCAAGGAATATGCGGTAAAGCTTCTCAAGAATACCGGTTACGAGGAGATTTCTCTTAGCTCCCTAAGCTCCAGTGATTATTCGCATTTAGAGGAGCTTGTGAACTTCCTGATTGACGAGTGCCGGAGCAAAAAGGTTAATATCTCCTTGCCGTCACTTCGTATTGATGCCTTTTCGCTTGATGTTATGGAAAAGGTTCAGGATATTAAAAAGAGCAGTCTGACCTTTGCGCCTGAGGCGGGAAGTCAGAGACTTCGTAATGTTATTAACAAGGGGTTGACCGAAGAGGTCATTTTAAACGGTGCAAAGCTTGCCTTTGAAGTTGGTTGGAATCGGGTAAAGCTTTACTTTATGCTGGGACTTCCGACAGAAACAGAGGAGGATATCCGTGGAATTGCAGAGCTTTCCAATAAAATTGCAGCGGCTTACTATGAAACCGTTCCAAAGGAAAAGAGAAACGGTAAGGTACAGATTGTAGCAAGTACTTCCTTCTTTATTCCGAAGCCTTTTACCCCGTTCCAGTGGGCGCCACAGGCTACCAAGGAGCAGTTTATTGAAAAGGCTTATACAACAAAGCGTGCTGTTATGGAACAGCTGAATCAAAAGAGTATTAAATACAACTGGCATGAAGCAGATGCCAGCGTGATGGAGGGGATTCTTGCCAGAGGCGACAGAAGAATTGCTCCTGTTATTATGAAGGCTTATCAGAAGGGTTGTATTTTTGATGCATGGGGAGAAT
>CAYLWP010000036.1:0-18376 GCA_964387365.1 uncultured Roseburia sp.
GATTATTTGATATTATTAGAAAATTTTGAAGAATTTCTAGCAAGCGAAATATATTGTCTTGAAGAGGGGGAACCGTTAGCACAAAGAACACCGGTCGGCGGGATAAAGATAGCTAACCATGAGTGTAAGATAGTTTTTCCACATTATTGGTCATATGTTCATGCAGAGCAAGATTGGAATAGGAGAAAAAAAAGAATTAATTCAAAAAATTTATTTATTAAAATGACTATTCAACAATACGATGAGGATACTCATAGGCGATTTGAAAAATTACCTTTTGAGAACAAGGTATGTTTTAATCCAATTACTAGAAACAAAAAAATAGATATTAGTTTTCCGAAGTATAATTATGAATGCAAAAATAGAAAACTTTTTGTGAATCCAGAATTTAGATATTATACATTAAAAATGCAAAATACATTTTCAAATATAAATGTTTTTAAAATGTTATGTGGAGACAAGGAATTGAGAATGCTGGAGAAAGGGTATTACAATGGAAATGAATAATAGAGTATATTTGTGGGGAACGGGAAATATTGCGGAACATATCAGTACGAAATATGAAAAAGAGATGAAATTATTAAATATAGTAGGATATATTGATAATAATATGCAAAAAGTAGGAATGACATATAAAGAGAAAGAAGTATACTCACCAAGTATCCTGGAAAAAGAGAAAGATTGTTATGTTGTTATATTAATAAACAATTATGAGGAAGTGAAGGAACAAATCCATAGGGATTATCCTTGGTTAGCTGAAAAAGTTGAGAGTATCTCCTTTTTTGAAAAAGTAAGATTGTTAACAAGATATGAAAAAACGAATGATTGTGAAATTCAGGAAATTGTAGAATATTTACATAAAGCACCATTGCAAGTGTTTAACTATTCGTTTGCCGAAAATTATTCTGAAAGTGAAATAGAAGTTTTTTTTGATTCAGATGTGAGTTTATATTATGTATTCCATGAAAAAAAGAAAATGTATTTTTCTAGACAATTTACAAGTGAAAGTGAAGTAAAAAAATATTATAAAAGTTTGTTGATTGAGCAGGATGAGGAATCACCCCATAGGTATTTAACAGATAAATTTGATGTCAAAACAGGAGATATTGTTGTTGATGGTGGCGTGGCAGAAGGTAATTTTGCACTATCAGTGATTGAGAAGGTAAAAAAAATATATTTATTTGAGCCGGATGAGGAGTGGTGTGAAGCACTTAGATATACATTTGCACCATATAAAGAAAAAGTGATAATACATAACAAAGCAATATCAAATTATGCAAATGCAGATACAGTAAAATTGGATGATGTAATACAAGAAGAGATTAACTTTATTAAGCTGGACATAGAAGGAGAAGAATATTATGCTTTGGAAGGAACGACAAGGTTAATAGAAAACTCAGGTGATATAAGGTGTACAATTTGTGTGTATCATCAGGAGTTTGCTTATGAAGCGATAAAAAATTATTTGAAACAATATGGATTTATGATAGAGCATTCTAAAGGGTACATGTGGTATCCGGATAATAATTATTTTAGAATGCCTACATTAAGGCGAGGTTTAATTAGAGCGTATAAAGGAGATAATTAATGAAGAGCGAATTACTATCAATCTATTTACCGCAATTTCATACGATACCGGAAAATGATGCGTGGTGGGGAAAAGGTTTTACCGAATGGACAAATGTTCGCAGGGGGAAATCGTTTTATCGCGGACACTATCAGCCAAGAGAGCCAATGAATGATGAGTATTATGATTTGTCAGATTTGAGAGTATTGGAAAAGCATACTCGAATGGCAAAAAAAGCGGGAATTAAGGGCTTTTGTTTTTATCATTATTATTTTAACGGTAAAACTCTATTAGAAAAGCCAATAGAACAGTATCGTGATCAGTCGAAGGAGGATTTTCCGTATTGTTTGATATGGGCGAATCAATCATGGACAAGAACATGGTATAGAGCGAATGCAGGGCATCTGACTTTATTACAACAAACATATGGAGATGAAAGTGCATGGAGGAGACAGTTTGAATATCTATTAGATTTTTTTAAAGATAATAGATACATAAAAATAAATAATAAACCAGTGTATATAATGTATTTGCCACAAGATATAAACTGTCGAAAGTCAATGTTTGATTTGTGGAACAGATTAGCAAAACAGAACGGTTTTGCAGGTATATATTTAGTTGCAATGAATACGGGATGGGGAAAAGATGAAAGATTTAAGCTATATGACGCGTATATGGACTTTGAACCAATTCATGCCATATGCAATGATAAAACGTTTCGAAAAAAAGTGGATGAGTGGAAGAAATATAACAAAGATAGATTAAATACGAATAAAAAATCTTTTAGCAATATGTTATGGGCAAGAAATGATTATTCATATAATTTTTTGTGTAATAGAATAGAAAATGTAAAAGAAAAATCACCTATACAAAATTATTATGGAACATTTGCGGGATGGGATAATACCCCAAGAAAAGACGAGGATGGATTTATTGTTAGAAACAGTACTCCGAGACGGTTAGCTCAAAATATTTATCGAATGTTGAAAATGTCTGAAAAGGCAGGAAATCAATATTTATTTATTAACGCATGGAATGAATGGTCAGAAGGAGCATATATAGAGCCGGATAAAAAATATGGATATGCATATTTGCGAGCTATAAGGTGGGCTGTAAATAAATATAATAAGGAATAAAAATGAGTAATATGGATTTCTGATAATTTGGTACTTAATAAGGATATGAAGTGGAGGAAGATACAGTGAAGAAGACTTGGAATATATTATATGGAATAATGGGGACAGGAGTGGGTATAACTCTGGGTTCGTTAGTTACCGGAAAAATAATGGCAGAGGCAGATAAATCCAGTAAGCAATTATCGGAAAAGCATTTATCTTTATTTTTGATGATGAATCAGTGGGTAACCATAAAACAAGAGGGGAAGAGTTTAATAAGTTATTTTGATAAATATAATTATAAAAGGATTGCAATTTATGGAATGAGTTATGCTGGCGAGCGATTGTTAGCAGAATTAAATAATAGTGATATTAAAGTTGCTTATGGAATTGATAAAAATGCTAATGGAATATATACCGATATAGAAATGTATACTTTGGAAGATGAATTACCTAAGGTCGATATGATTGTAGTTACTTCAATATTCTTTTTTGATGAGATAGAAGAAAAATTATCGTTAAAAGTTAATTGCCCTATTATTTCATTAGAGGATATTGTATATCAAATTTAGTAATAGGAATAAAGACATGATGGATATTTCCGTAATAGTACCGTGTTATAAAGGAAAAAAGCACATTCCTCAAATTTTAGCTATGATAAATCGGAATGTGGAAAAATTAGAAGAATATAGTGTTAAGGTGGAGCTAGTGCTGGTAAATGATTTTCCACAGGAGAGTATAGAGATAGAAAATGAAGACACTTATAATTATAATATTGAAGTTATAAATAATAAAAGAAACGTTGGAATTCACAAAAGTCGTTGTCATGGGTTAAAAATAGCTAAAGGAAAATATATAGTTTTTTTGGATCAAGATGATAAGATTTCAAATGATTGGCTAAAGAGGCAATATGATAAGGTTTTAAGTAGTGATTTGGTTATTTCAAACGCTATATATCATAAAAAAAATATAAGCCAAAAGATATATGTAAATGAAGAAGAAATGTATGGACTGTTAAACAAATGGGCTTTGTGCAAAGCTGGAAATAGAATTGTATCTCCTGGACAGGTATTAATGCGTAAAGATATAATTCCAAGAGCTTGGCAAAAGTATAATATGGAGAATAATGGTGCGGATGATTACTTTTTGTGGATTTTACTAGCAGAAAGACAACTTAAAATAGCATATAATTTTAATTTATTTTACCATCATTGCTATTCCCAGGAAAGTGTTTCGCATAAAAGACATATTATGAAAAAATCTGAACAAGAGATGGTAAGATTGATAAATAAATACCATTTAATACCATGGATAAGAAGAAAGATATATACATATAGGCTGGTTGATTGATACGAAAAGTGGGGGATACTATTGTCAAATATATACTGTAATCCATTATTGCTTTACAACATGAAAGAAACAGATTGTGTGAAAGATAAAATTATTGCATGTGGAGGCAATACGGGTAACCTTATCTGGGAAAATGCAGTTGCGAATAATATTGTATATGATGAAATAAAAGGTAGTGTTCATAATTATGTAATACCTATGGCTAATTGTATTAATGCTTTTGATAATGCACTTGAAAAGTATACAGAGTGTTTTGAAAGAGAGAAGAATTATAGAGTGACGATATTTGGCATAGGTGCCCAATTAACAGAAGAACTTACGACGCCTAAAAAATTGCTCTCTGCTTTGCCAAGAGAAAGAGTTTATGCGTTAAAAGAGTTGACCCATTATAGAGCATTCGGTGAGTGTTGGTGTACGCGGTGAAATAACAGCAGAGTGTATGGAATTGATGGGAATAGAGAATTATCGTATTATAGGATGTCCGTCGTTCTATTCATTCGGATGGAATCCGCCTATTTTTAGAAATATAACAAGTGAAAAAATTTGTTTTACATGGGGGAGCTCTAATTATAAGAAAGAGCAATGGTTTAGAGAATTAATGCGAAATACAGAACAAAAAGGTGATGCATTAATCATGCAATCGATAGAAGATTTTCCGTTAACATTATTTGAAGAGGCACATTTATTGCCAAAACATATAAAGAGTAGATATCCAGATATAGATGTAAATAGAGATGATCTAGAAAAATACATCAAAAGACTAGGACATATGTTTTTTGATAGGAATGAATGGATGAAGTTTCTAAAAGAAGAAAACTTTACTTTTTCGGTAGGATGTAGATTTCATGGAAATATGATAGCTTGGCTGTCAGGAATTCCAACATTGTGGATAACGCATGATAGCCGTACATTTGAATTATGTAAAGTTTTAAAAGTACCTACAATAGATATTGATAAGGTTAGTACTCTAAATAGTCGAGAAGAATTGATTAATTTTTGCGAATATAAAAAAGATTTTTATGATAACTACCAATTGTTATATCAAAACTATCTTGATTTTTTACATGAAAATGATTTAATGGAAAAAGTATGAAGATATTTATTGTTATTGATAAATTGAGGCGCGTATGAAAAAAGTAATCCTT
Source organism: uncultured Roseburia sp. (assembly GCA_964387365.1). GTDB lineage: Bacteria > Bacillota > Clostridia > Lachnospirales > Lachnospiraceae > COE1. The sequence continues at coordinate 5,178 of CAYLWP010000036.1, forward strand.
TTTGGTGCAGGAATATATGCTCATAAATATAAGTCTATGTTAGATTTTCTGAATATTACCTTTGATTATTTTGCAGATAATGACAAGAGTAAGATTGGAACATATCTATATGATAAAGAGGTTATTTCACCGGAAAAGCTTGTTGAATTGGATTGTGCTATTTTAATTTCATGCACGCACGAGAAAGAGATAGAGCAGCAATTGCAAGCAATGGGAATAGGAAATAAGATTATAAAATTTGATGATTTAGTAGTCTTGGTATCAAAACGCTTGGGTACAAAAATGAATGACAAATTACATTCGGGAGAGATATCTCATATTCTGGTTGACATGTATGAGGGTGCTGGCTGGGGAGGGACAGAAATATGGGCTGCTACAGTTGCTAAAGGGTTGGAAAAGGAAGGTAGAACAGTAAAGCTCATAGGAGCTGAACTACAACCATTATTAAGTCAAGAGTACGAATATCTAGTGAAGCGGTTTGGAGCTGAAAATACTTTTGAGAAAATGGCTAAATATATGGTAAGCAGATTACCATTCGTATTAATCAATAACTTTTCTGGATATGCATATATGATTGCAGTTATACTGAAAAAAATATATTCAGACAGGGTAAAAATTATCAGTGTAATACATAATGATGATAAAAGTTTATATAATGCTCATATGGTACATGCTGAATATGTAGATAAATTTCTATGTGTCAGTGAAAAGATTCGAGCTACAATGATGCGGGACTATGAACTGGGTGAGGAAAAAGTTTTCTTTAAGGAGCAGCCAATTTGTTATGATAAAGATTTTGAACGTTTATATGAATTAAATAATAAGCCAATAAGAATAGGGTATGCAGCAAGATTGGTAAAGCTACAAAAGAGAGCTGATTTATTCCCTGAACTGATAAATTATCTAGAAGCAGAAAAGATAAATTATGAGCTGGAAATTGCCGGTGAAGGTGAGTGTGAAGTTCTGATAGAGGAATTTCTGAGAACAACAAAACTGACTGGCGTAGTGAGATTGTTAGGGCGTGTAGATAAGACGAATATGCCGGAATTTTGGAAACGCCAAGATGTTTTTTTGAATTTCTCAGAGTTTGAAGGTACGAGCTTATCCATGCTGGAAGCTATGAGTTATGCATGTGTTCCGGTTGTTACAGAAGTCAGTGGTGTGAGCGAATTCATAGAGAATGGCAGAAATGGATATATAAGAGCAGTAGGCGATTTAAAAGGGCTCGCATCTGCAATAAAACAGTTAGAGGAAAATAGGGAGAAGCTGCAAGCTTTTGGAGAATGTTGCAGGCATGAAATATTAACTCGTTGTAAACTAGAGGACTATATCAGGTATGTGGCTGAGATGATTGAAGGAGCATAATATTTGATGATTGATTTGCGGAATTGTAGTTGGGAAGAGCTCGCCAAACGAGTGAGTAATAGAGCTTTTTATTGTTTTGGAAGCGGGAACTTAGCGGAATGGCTCTCGCTTGAAATAACAGGGTTTCATTTTGCGGACAAGATTGTTGCTTTTGTAGATAATAATAAGTGTAAGGTAGGAACTTGTGTTGTATTGGACGGGATACAAATTCCTGTTATTTCATTTGATGATTTTGTTCACCGAAGAAGTAAAGACACAGTCATGTTGATTACCAGTATGTATTATGGTGAAATGATAGAACAAATGGATGAACATTGTTTGTTGAATGATTTAGAGTGCTATATTGAAGTTTTTTTAGAAGAGAATACTCTGCTGTTGAAGAAAGAAGATATGGCGGGCAAGGAAGAACATATACCTCGAATGATTCACTATTGTTGGTTTGGTAAGAAAGCGTTGCCTGATGAATATAAGCGTTATATTGAAACGTGGCAAAATTTTTGTCCGGATTACAAAATCATACGTTGGGATGAAAGTAATTATGATTATGAGAAAATAGCTTATACAAGGCAGGCATATGAAACAGGAAAATATGCTTTTGTTAGTGACTATGCTCGATTGGATGTTGTTTATGAATACGGAGGTATATATTTGGACATTGATGTTGAGGTAATCAGAAATTTAGATATTTTATTAACAAATAAGATGTTTTGTGGATTTGAGCAGGGGAATTGTATTAATACAGGTGTTGGTTTTGGGGCTTGTAAAGGTTTTGAACATTTAAAACAAATGCGAAATATTTATCATGAGATATCATTTACAGATGAAGATGGTAACTTAAATCTTACAGCGTGTACAAAGTATCAGACGGATTATATGAAGAGTATAGGATTGCAAAGAAATGGTAGAATGCAGATGGTGGATGGCATAAGGGTGTATCCCCGTACTGTTTTTGCACCGTTAGATTTTTATGGTATCCATAATCAATATTCAGAATTTACACATACTATTCATCATTATGCGGCGACATGGTTTAAGGAAGATAGGAAAAGAGGAGATTTATTACAGCAAAATGATGTGATAAGAGGAAGGATGAAGGGATAGAATGTATCGTAAAGTATTTCAAGATGCAAAACAGATATATGAGCATTTGGCAGATGATGAATCAAAGGATATTTTTAGAAACAGATTGATGTTTAGCGCGACAAATGATTGGAACTACGCTAGAAATATTGTAGGAAAATATCTGCGAGGATATGACTCAGATAAAATTTTTACTGGCATGGAAGAGAATATTGCAGAATTGAGGTTGGATGTCAGCAAAAAGTATATCATATATGGGGCAGGAATGTTTGGGAAAAATGTTTTTCAAATTTTGCAACGAGAAGGCATGGAAGTGCTTGCTTTTTGCGATGCTGACATCAAGAAGCAGGGGCAGAATTGTGATGGAATTGAAGTAGTTTCTCCACAGCAACTGGAGAAATACCCACAAGCTGTTATCCTACTGGCAGTATGGAATCAGTCGAAAAATATTATGAATCATTTGCATCAGTTAGGAGTGAAAACAGAGAGCGTTATAGATTGTTTTTTAGTAGACAATTATGTGGATAAAAATCAATATTTTGATAATGAAATAGTAAAGTTTAAGGAAAATGAAGTTTTCCTTGATTGTGGCTGTTTCGATTTTGAAACAGCTCAGATTTTTTCTGAAAAATGTCCGGATTATAAAAAAATTATTTGTTTTGAACCGAATGCCGATAATCAAAAATTGATTCAACAGAAGATATCCCAATTGTCGAAAGATAGGGTGGATGTAATTCCTTATGGTGTATGGAACAAAAGAGATACGTTATATTTTGAGGGAAACGGTAGCTCGGTGATGGTAAGTAAATTCGGTGAAGATAAGGTAAAAGTTGTGTCTATTGACGAGGTGATTAAGGAGAAAGTGACATTCATTAAAATGGATATAGAAGGTTCTGAATTGAACGCTTTAAAGGGTGCGGCAAAAACAATTATTGATTATAAACCGCGTCTTGCAATTTGCGTGTACCACAAACCGGAAGATATTTTAGAAATACCTGCTTATATATTAAGTCTTGTTCCGGAATATAAGTTGTATTTAAGACATTATTCAAATTATTTTGCAACAGAAACTGTATTATATGCTGTATAAATGAGGGTGACAATAAATGAGTACACTTGTATTGTTCGGTGCTGGTGTTTATGCTAAAAAATACAAAGCCTTACTAGAATATCTAAACACAGACTTTGTCTATTTCACAGACAATGATTCATCCAAGTGGGGAACAGAACTTTATGGCAAGTCTGTCATCTCTCCAAGTGAATTAACGAATTTTACGGATTGTAAGATTATTATTTCTAGTACACACGAAATTGCCATAAAAAAGCAGCTTTCTGAGATGGGACTAGCTAATAAGATTGTTGGGTTAGATGAATTATATGATTTGTGCGAACAACGCATGGAGAAGTTTCAGAGTGAAAAATTGATAATACAGGATAAGGAAACTGTTATAGTCGATATGTATGAAGGTATCGGCTGGGGAGGAACCGAACTCTGGGCGGCTAATCTGGCATATGGTTTGAATAAAGCAGGAAAACAAACGATATTATTAGGCGGTACCGAACAACAAATGCTAGATGAACGGTATGAGCCTTTGACAATACGTATTGCGGAACAGGAAACAATTATGCACATGGTGGATTTGCTCGAAAGAAATTTACCATGTATTTTTATTAATAACTTTGCCGGATGTGCATTTATGGCGGCTGTGATAGTGAAAAGAAAATATCCGGACTTAATGAAGATAGTATCTGTAGTTCATAGCGATAATAAAAGTCTTTTTGATGCACATATGTTGTTATCAGATTACATTGATAAAATTTTTTGTGTAAGTAATTTGATTATTATAAAGATGCAAAGTTTCTATCCGTATAAAGAAAGTTGTTATTATTTTAAGGAACAACCAATAGAAGTTGATGCATTTTGGAGAAAAAAACAAAATTGTTTTTCGGTATTGAAAATAGGTTATGCAGCAAGACTTGTAAAACAAGCAAAAAGGGTAGATTTATTAGTAGATTTAATAAAAGCATTAGAACAGCGTAATGTAAACTATTTCTTTCAAATCGCCGGTGAAGGAGAATGCGCTGATATCATTGCAGAATATGTCGCTTGTAATCATTTGGAAGATAAGGTTAAACTACTGGGGAGATTACCGAAGAGTCAGATGAATGATTTTTGGAAAAATCAGGACGTATTTGTAAATGTATCAGAATATGAAGGCACAAGCCTTTCGATGTTGGAAGCAATGTCTTTTGGTTGTGTTCCGGTTGTTACGGATGTAAGCGGAGCAAGAGAATTTATTGAAGTAGGAAAAAATGGTTACATTTGTGATGTCGCTGATATTGAGGGTATTGCTGATTGTATTGCTGAGCTCGATGAGGATAGAGAGAAGTTGGAAAACTATGGCGAAAAATGTCATAGAATTATTCAGGAACGATGTAACCCGGAAGATTATATAAAATATTGGGTAGAGAATTTATTGCAATAGAGGGATTGGTTAATAATCAATTCCTTTTCTACTGACCTATCGTCGTATTTTTTCCTATAATATGTTATACTAAGCATAAAGAACTAATCACACAATTACTAATTGCATAATTAGTAATTAGAATGAGGTGCTATATGTTTGTTGGTCGAGAACGGGAATTAAGTAAATTAAATACCATGTACCAAAGTAATCAATTCGAATTTGCAGTTCTATATGGTCGCCGCCGTGTAGGCAAGACTACATTAATTCGAGAATTCATGAAGGAGAAACAAGGAATATACTATATCTCTGTAGAAGGTGCAAAGAAAGAGAATCTGTATGGCTTGTCCAAAGCTTTCCTTGCACAAGGAGAAGTAAAACAAACTACGGCAGAGTTTCGTGATTACGAAGCTCTCTTAGAATATATTGATTCCATTGCTCGGTCAGGCGAACGTATGATTATTGCCATTGATGAATATCCCTATCTGGCCGCTTCGTATCCCACAATATCTTCTATGCTTCAGAGTCATATCGACAGTTGCTGGAAGGATAGTAAGATTTTTCTTATTTTATGTGGTTCTTCAATGAGCTTTATGGAGGAACAGGTATTAGGATATAAGAGTCCGTTATATGGTCGTAGAACGGCGCAGTTTAAGATACATCCGTTTACCTTTTTTGAGGCAAGAAAGATGTTGGAAAGTTTTTTACCGGAGCAGCAAGCGATTCTTTATGGTGTAACAGGTGGGATTCCTGAGTATTTATCCCGTATCAATGCTGACCTCAGTATGGACGAAAATATGATTCAGCTTTTCTTTGAGGAATCCGGACGTTTATTTGAAGAGCCTGTTAACTTGATGAAGCGGGAATTGAAGGAACCGATGACATATCATTCCATTATTTCAGCAATTGCTTCCGGTGCAAGCAAAATGAATGAGATTGCAACAAAAACAGGCTTGGAGACAAGTGGGTGCAGTAATCAGATTGCATCCTTAATCTCGTTGGAAATTGTTCGTAGAGAAACACCAATTACAGAGCCTGTGACCAGTCGAAAGACATTATATCGTTTATCGGATAGTATGTACCTTTTCTGGTATCGGTTTGTAAGGCCGAATGCCAGTAGTATTATCAGAGGTGTTGGACAGCAGGTATACGAGACATTGGTTCTGCCACAGCTTAATGATTTCATGGGGCAGGTATTTGAAGAAATATGTCAGCAGTACCTGTTTTTACCACAGACATATAGTACCTTGCCGTTTTCCATTGGAGAAGTAGGTCATTGGTGGGGAAACAATCCTAAGGCTAAAAGACAGGAAGAAATCGATATTATGTCTGTTGCGGATAAAGCGGCATTGTTTGGTGAATGTAAATGGAGAAGAGAAAAAGTCGATATTTCAGTTGTTAACACGTTATTGGACCGAGGTGAATTATTTGCGTATCCGGAAAAATATTATTATATTTTTTCGAAATCGAGTTTTCAAGATGAAGTGATAGCACTTGCTGAAAAAAATAAGAATGTGAAGTTGATTGCGTTTGAAGAAATGTGTTCAACTTGAACACAATAAAAAGTAGGAAAGAGGGTACACCGCAGGTTGCCAAGATAGCGGTTCATCTGGGTGAGAGCAATGCCACTGAGATTATTGGGCACACTCTTGTCTTCGGAGATGACAAGACAGGAAAAGAAGGATATAATAGAATCAGAATATGGAATCCCAATGACGCAAGGTATCGAGAGGAGAGTGAATACGATGTGTAACTTAAGTGAAGCAATTGAAGAGCGTGGAATTGAACGCGGAATAGAACAAGGCGAAGACAAGCTTGCCAGATTGATTGCGATACTTTCGAAGGAGCAGGATTTTGCAATGATTACCAAGGTATCAACTGACGCAGAGATGCGAAAGAAGCTTTATAAACAGTATGGTATAGAATAAAAAATTCGGAGGGTGTTCGCTATGAGCACCCTTTATATGAAGTACCCTATTTTGCAAAAACGCATAAGCTACTGATAAGGAGACTAATTTACATGAACTTAACAACCAATCCAATCTACCAATCAGACATCCTAAGTGTTGCTGCACTTCCAATCAACTGGAGTCTTCTTTCGGGAAAGACAGTTCTTTTCACCGGCGCAACAGGAATGATTGCATCCGTCATGATTGATATATTAATGTACCGCAATCAGAATCTTGCAGCAAATGAGCAGGGTGTTTATATCGTAGCAGTCAGCCGCAATGAGAAAAAGGCAAGGGCACGGTTTGATGCATATTGGGATAGTGAATACTTCACTTATCTCTCTCATGATATTACGAAGCCTTTACCGGAGCTTGGAACGATTCATTATATGCTTCATGCGGCAAGCAATACGCATCCGCGGGCTTATGCAACAGATCCGATAGGAACGATTGCGGCGAATGTGCAGGGAACGTATCAGCTTTTGGAGTATGCGTCGGGACACGGATGTGAGCGCTTTTTCTTTTTTTCCTCTGTGGAAATCTACGGAGAAAACAGAAATGATGCGGAAAAGTTTTCTGAATCGTATTTGGGGTATATAGATTGCAACACAACGCGTGCCGGATATCCGGAGAGTAAGCGCCTCGGTGAGTCTTTATGCAATGCTTTTTCAGCACAAAAGGGGCAGGACTTTGTAATCGGTAGGTTTTCAAGAGTATACGGTCCGACGATGGCGGCAGAGGACTCCAAGGCAATTGCCCAGTTTATCAGAAAGGCGGCAGCAGGCGAGGATATTGTTTTGAAAAGCGAAGGTAACCAGCTTTATTCCTATACCTATGTGGTAGATGCGGCAATGGCAGCATTTTATTTATTATTGTATGGAGAAAATGGAAGTGCGGTAAATATTGCTGACAGCAGTTCGGATATTATGTTGAAGGACTTAGCGGGACTCTTAGCAAAGGAAACAGGAACCAGAGTGGTTTTTGAATTGCCGGATCAGGTAGAGAAGGCCGGTTATTCTACGGCGACCAAGGCGCTGCTGGACTCCTCAAGGATAGAACAGCTTGGTTGGAAGGCGCAGACAGCGATTGCCGAAGGATTAGGTAAAACAGTACATATACTTAGAGAGTGAAATATTTGTCATTCTCCCCATTTCAAGGTATACTATACCAAAAGGGTATAGTATACAGATTAGCACATGGAAGGCGGCATGTTTATGAAGAAGCAGTTACCAATTGGATATGATAATTTTCAAGAGCTTATATCAAACGATTTGTACTATATAGATAAGACATTGATTATTAAGGATATTTTAGATAAAAAAGGTAAGGTTACTTTATTTACCAGACCACGTCGTTTTGGGAAGACTCTGGTTTTAAGCATGCTTCGTTCCTTTTTTGAAAAAGAATATGATGTGAATGGTAAGGAGCTGGATCATAGTGAATTCTTTTCGGGACTTAAGATTATGGAATTCGGGGATGAGTATACACGCGAAATGGGAAAGTATCCTGTAATCAGTATTTCGCTAAAGTCTGCAAAGCAGCCGAACTTCGAAATGGCACATGCAAGTATGGTTGATGAGCTGGCGAAGGAATACCAGAGACATGCATATGTTTTGAATAGTGATAAAATATTTGCTGCGGATAAAGCGCAGTTTCAACGCATTATGGATAAGAATGCCAAAGCTATCGAATATGCCAAGGCATTGGAGTTTTTATCTGCCTGCCTTTCAAAAGCACACGGGCAGAATGCGATAATTCTGATTGATGAATATGATGTACCATTAGAAAATGCTTATTTTTCCGGATTTTATAAGGAAATGATAGATTTTATCCGTTCTCTTTTTGAATCGGCATTAAAGACAAACGAACATTTAAAATTTGCTGTGATTACCGGATGTCTGCGTATCAGTAAGGAAAGTATTTTTACGGGACTGAATAATTTGAAAATAAATTCTATACTGAGCAATGATTTTGCTGAGTATTTTGGCTTTACACAAGATGATATTAAAGTATTGTTGAAAGATTATGAGCTGGAACAGAAGTATGAGGAACTAAGAGAGTGGTATGATGGATATTTATTTGGAGATACAGAAGTATATAATCCTTGGAGCGTCATCAGTTATGTGGAAGCGGCTAATGTGCTGCTGACTGCATATCCGAAACCATACTGGTCGAATACCTCTTCAAACAGTATTGTGCGTGAATTGATTGAGCGTGCAGACGGTACGGTTAAACAGGAAATAGAGAATTTATTGTCAGGCGAAGTGATTGAGAAGCCTGTACATGAAGATATAACATATGAGGATATTTATAAAACGCAGGATAATTTGTGGAATTTCCTGTTTTTTACAGGATATTTGAAAAAACAGGAAGAAAGATTCTATAACGATATGTCATATCTGAAGCTGGCAATACCCAATGCAGAAATCAGATATATTTATCGCAATACTATTTTGGAGTGGTTTGACCGTAAGGTTGAAAATACTGATTTGAGTGATTTATATAAAGCTTTACAGGCAGAAGACTGTGAGAAAACGGAGAATATAGTGACGAATCAGTTAGTAGAAACGATAAGCTTTTTTGACTATGCAGAGAATTATTATCATGGTTTTCTTTGCGGACTATTAAAGTCATGCCCCGGCTTTGTCATTTTATCAAACAGGGAGAGTGGTAATGGCAGACCGGATATCATTCTGAAAACACCATCTGTGCGGGGAATGGCTATTATTATGGAATTGAAGGTAGTGAAGGATTTTGAACAGATGGAAGATGGCTGTTTGCAGGCACTAGCGCAGATAGAGGAGCAGGAATACGAGGCTGCTTTGTATAAAGAGGGATATCGTAAGATAATCAAGTATGGAATCTGTTTTTATAGAAAAGAATGTATGGTAAAGGTACAGTAACAGAAAGGAGCCCACATGTCCCACATCCTCTTCCTTGAATGGAACAGTTTTGCAAATGAATATATGAAATGGGCATGGGTGGCAGCAGGCGATACTGTTGATTGTTTCAGTTTTCCGAATAAGGAGAAAAATACCCGTTTTGATGCGGAGCTGACGCAGGCAATCGCACGCACCCTGCTTTCGGGCAACTATGACTATATGTTTTCCTTTAACTACTTTCCGGTTGCGGCGATGGCGGCAAAGGCGTGCAAGGTGCGTTATGTAGCATGGGTGTATGACAGTCCGTATGCACAGCTTTATTCGGAGACGGTGCATTATCCGACGAATGATATTCGCGTATTTGACCGTGCTGAGGCGGAGAAGCTGCAGCGTCTTGGCGTAGAGACGGTAAGCTATCTTCCGATGGCAGCAGATACTGCGTATTATGACCGACTTCATGCAGAAGAGGGCGCCAAGTACAAGGCAGACATCTCTTTTGTCGGTTCCCTGTATCTGGAGTCGAATATGCAGCTGTATCACCGTCTGGATGTGATGTCGGACTATGACAAGGGTTATCTGGAGGGCATGATACAGGCACAGAAGAATCTGTACGGCCAAAATATTCTGGAAGAATTGCTTGCAAGAGATACGAAGCTCTTAGAGCACATCGAAGCGGTAAGTCCGCTTGCACCGCATCCTGATGCATTTGCAACGAAGGAATGGTATTATGCGAACTTTTATCTGTATCGCAAGGTGACCGCCTGTGAGCGAACGGATATTATGAACATGCTGGCCCGGCGCTATGACCTGAGAGTTTATACCCATACGGATGATTCGAATATTAAGAATATCGAGTGCTCTGAAGCCTTGCAAAAGGCGTTTCGTCCGCCGGTTGATTATTATGCTCAGGCGCCGTATGTCTATAAAAACAGTAAGATTAATTTAAACATCACGCTTCGTAGTATCGGAAGCGGTATTCCGCTTCGAGCGTTTGATATTATGGGGTGCGGAGGCTTTCTGCTGACGAATTATCAGGCGGATTTGTTTGAGCTTTTTGAGCCGGATAAGGATTTTGTGTATTATGCGGACTATAATGATTTGCTTGCCAAGGTGGAGTATTACCTGACACATGACGAGGAAAGAGCGGAAATCGCAAGAAACGGGTATGAAAAGGTGAAGCGTAATCATACCTACGAGCAGAGACTTTCATTGCTTCGCAATGCCAATCCGTAGTGTAAAGGAATCATTGCATTTTACTTTTCCGGATAAATAAAGAATATTTTCCGCTTCTCCATGGGAATCTCACGGATTTTGATATCGGTTTCCAGCTTTTCCTTATATTGCGTGAGTTTGCTTATAACGGAAGGATTATTTTTATCCTCTTTATTAATTAATTCCTGCAGTTCTTCTTTAGTAAGCTCTTGCAGCTTTTCCATACGAAGATACAGAGGATGCGTGCGGAAGTCGTTGTACAGATACAGGATGTCGGCAAGGCGTCCTTTGTTTTTCTCAATAGTAAGAGAAAAGCTGTCGAGCTTCTTGATATAATAATCCTTTTTATAGGTGAGTTCCTGAACCTTATTTACGTCGGGCTCTTCACAATTGGAGCAGGAAAGCAGCTCATTATCGCAGGCCGATATTTGCGTAATGGCATAGAGCATCTGTTCATATGCGTCGCACTGTTCCTGAAAAAGTGCTTCGTACATTTGTCTGTAATCCATATATATTCCTCTTTTTGCATTTGTTTTATTGAAAGGTCTCAAAATGGTGAAAGTCGTTATTACCCATACTCTATGATACCACAAATTGTTAGTTTATACCACAGAATTGAATAAACAATTTGCAATATATTTCTTAAAAGTGAAAATGTTTATGTTGAGTAATTATGTGAAATGCGGTATACTATTTTATAGAATAGTTGGATACACAAAATTACCGGACGCTGGGAAAAGGGGAAAATATGAAGTTCAGTTTGTGCATGATAGTAAAGAATGAGGAAGCGGTATTGCGTGATTGTCTTGCCTCTGTCAGGGAGCTTATGGATGAAATCATTATCGTAGATACGGGCTCTACGGATAAGACTAAGGAAATCGCATCGGAATATACACCATATGTATACGATTATGAGTGGATAGATGACTTTGCGGCGGCAAGAAATTTTGCCTTTTCCAAGGCAACAGGTGATTATATTTATTCGGCAGATGCGGATGAATACCTGGACGAGGAAAACAGGGTGAAGTTCAAGGCTTTGAAAAAAGTATTGGTTCCGGAGGTGGAAATCGTTCAGATGGTGTATGTAACGGAGCAGATTAACCATCCGACAGAGAATTTTGCCAAGGATTTAAGACCAAAGCTTTTCAAACGTTTAAGAGAATTTACATGGATTGACCCGATACATGAAACGATTAATACCAGTCCGATTGTTTTTGACAGCGATATTGAGATTCGACACAGACCGCAGGGCGATCACAGCAGCAGGGACTTCTCTGTATTTGAGAAGATTATAGATGAGAGAGGTTATCTTTCTGACAGGCTTCTGACCATGTATCTGAGAGAGCTGTACAAGGCAGGAAGTGAAGAGGCACTTGACCGTGCCAGAGAGTTTCTGGAGCGTATGCTGCCGGAGCTTCAGCAAAAGGGTAAGGAGCTACTGGCAAGGCAGACGATAGCCGTTCTTTTAAAGATTTATCGTCAGGCAGACGACCCGGTTGCGATTCTGAAGGCTGGATTACAGGATGTCATCACGGTGCCTTCTGCGGAGGTATGCATGGAGCTTGGATATTTCTTTATGAAAAAGGAGGAGCACGAGGAGGCTTCTAAGTGGTTCTATCGTGCCGCCTTTGACTGTGAGAGCGAGATTGACATTGCCAGCAGTGGCACCTCTGCATTATTTGCGCTGGCGCTGAGCTACCGAAAGTATGCAAAGTCACCGCGGATTAAAGCCCTGCCGAAGGAGGAGTATGAGCTGGAAACCATGCGTCTGACGGAAAAGGCAGCGGAGTACGAGCGGATGGCAAGACATTGGAAGCCGCAGGAATCCGGATTTTAATGGAAAATATGAAAAATGCATTACTGAATACTTGCATTCGGTGATGCATTTTTTTATACTACTGAACAGGAGTAAAAATACAGTGTATTTTTGAGTTGGCTCGGAAGGACAGCATAAAAGGGAGGAAGAGAGAATGCATTATCAATATCTTGTAGTAGGGGCAGGACTTTTTGGAGCAGTCTTCGCAAGAGAGATGAAGAAGGCCGGGAAAAAATGTCTTATAATAGAAAAAAGAAATCACATTGCAGGAAATATATATACAAAGGAAGTAAAGGGAATTCAGGTTCACCGGTATGGTGCCCATATTTTTCATACCTCGGATAAAGAGGTGTGGGATTATGTGAATGAGCTTGCTGAGTTCAACCACTACATCAACTCACCGGTTGCAAGCTATAAGGATGAGCTGTAC
>CAYLWP010000037.1:0-18350 GCA_964387365.1 uncultured Roseburia sp.
TGTCGCATCAAATGCCTTTACGATAGCCCCGCTAATCTTCTCTAACATAAAATCCACATGCGAGCCATCTCTTTTCACAACATTAAACATTAAAAAAACTCCTTCCCGCTGCCACATTTCGTGGCTTCCCCCATTTTGGATATTCCCTGTTATCAGTTATCCCCCAATAACGATTCCACAGAAAAATATCCCTAAATACAGTTTAGCAGATACTATTTCATAAGTCAATCAAACATACAAAATAGCACCTGCTATTATTTTTAAGATACTATATCTTGTGGTTTGTTTTTATTTCACCACATTATGTTTACCGCCCGAAAAAACGTCATTTTCAGCGTGTCTGTAAGAATTCATACTCCTGTTTTGCCCTGGTATCATCAGGGTAAGATGCAAGATATTGCTCCATCAGTGACTTTGCATCCGCAAAGTTTCCAAGATATTCCTTGGCTACAATCTGATTGTACTTCAGACTCTGAATCTGAGCCGTATTCCCCAGATTAATTCCCGATTCAAATGCCTCCAGAGCCTCTTCGTACTTGCCCTGATTCATCAGGCAGACACCCAGACTGTTATAAATTGCCGCATCCGGCGCATTGGAGTCCAGATATGTCTGATACACGACTCCCGCATAATTCATGTCACCAAGCATCTCATACGTTCTTCCAAGAATGAGTGAAACCTCCGGATCCCCCCCGTTTAAGGCGCCGTCCAGATAGATTCTCGCACCGGAATAATCTCCAAGATAAAAATAAAGTGTTCCCTTTTTCGCATCCTTCAGTGTCTTATCCTTCTTGGTCAGAAAGTCCTGCAAATACACCTTGCCCTCTGCCTCAAAGCCCGCCGCCTGCATTTCCAAAAACGCATCCGTTACAAGCTCAAGATTGTCCGGCTCCAGTGAAAATGCCTTTTCGAAATCAAGCACTGCCGCCTCATAGTAACCTTCCTTCAATAAGGTACAGGCTCTCAAATAATAAGCATCCGTTTCCTTCTCCCGCAAAGCAATGATTGCTGAGTATATCTTTTCGGCCTCCTCATACTTGCCCTGCTTGTAATAGGCTGTTGCCAGGTAATAATTCGTATCATATTCCAGATCCGTCACATTGCCGTTTGCATGGGCAATCGATTCCAGAAAGCACGCCTCTGCCTCCGCATAATTGCCAAGCCCCATATTGGCGAGCCCTTCCCCACGGTACAACAGCTGCCTGTCCTCTTCATAAATCAGTGCCGCCTCAAAGCTCTCCAGCGCGCCTGCATAATCGTGCTGTTCTAACTGCTCCATTCCCTTATTTATATTTGTATTCGCAGGCTTACTGCTGCAACCTGCCAAAAAACACATTGCAAGCATCAGACCTGTTACCAACATCTTTCTAATCCTTGTATTTCTCAATCCTTTGTACCCCTCTGCCCTATTTATATGGGAATCTCACGCCAATAGTATAAATCGGTATCGTCTTAATCCTTTCCCTGATTCCACCTCTTGTCACACCGGCCATATATCCTTCATCGATAAATCCCTTATCCAGATATACATTGAGCGAGATTGGATTCGATGAATTCGTCGTTTTTACCTCTAATCCGTATACCTCATCCTCCTGTGTGATTAGCATGAAATCAAGCTCATAATTATTATATGTTGAAAAGCATGGACGCTCCGTTTTTACAATGCGCTTTTTGCACAATCGATAAAGTTCCGTATACGCAAACGTTTCCGTCAGCATTCCCTCTATTGCCTGTTGCGAAAGAGATGTCCTTAAAGCAATACAGTTCGCCAGCCCGCAGTCTTTGAAATACATTCTTCTGTTTGGCAATAAATCATTCACATTACCATTATTGTATAAATCACATGCGTCCAAAATCCCTGAATATTCCAGCCATGAAATCGCACCCGCTACTTCATTTCGGCTCACATGCTCTTTTGCAGAATCTTTAATCCAGCCTGTTATGATATCAATATCCTTAGCACCGGTCCCCTTCTTCTCGTTTGCAATCTGCATCAGTGCCATCTTGTATACATTTTGAAAAATCACTTCGCATTTGTCATTTTCGAAATACCGCTTGGATTCGTCAGTGAAAACCGCTAACAAATCCTCCAGCTTAATCAGACACTCTTTCATATCCTTAGATACGATATAAGAAGACACAATATCCGGATATCCTCCAATTTGACGATATACCCGATACAGTTCGGTCAAGGTCTCGTACTTCTGCCTGTCATCTCCACCATAAATATCTATCTGCATCAGTACTTCTTCCTGTCCGAATGCACGACAGAATTCATAGAAGGACAGAGGTAACAATTCTAACATATGCAGATTCCCTGCCGGTTTAAAAAACTCCGCATTCAAGGTTCTTCCCAAATAGCTTCCGGTTACCGCAATGTGACAGCCCAGCTCATGGTTCAAGGCTCTAATCATATTGTAAACAACGGGATCTTCCTGAATCTCGTCAATAATAATAATCGTATTGCTGTTATCGGAAAACGTTGCTAATCCTCTCTCTTTACAATACGCCTTCATACCGTATCTGAGACTCGTATTGCCTACGACACAATCCGTAAAGGCATCACTATCTGCATCCAATGCCAGATTAATATAAATAATCTGCTCATAGTTGTGATATGCAAACTTCATCAGCTCTGTTGTTTTTCCTGTCTGCCTTGCGCCACGCAAATACAGCACTTTATCACTGTAGCGTTCCCTCCACTCAGCAAAATCAGATGCAATATCGCGCTGAAGGAAACGTTCCCTGCAAACCTGTTCGTATTCTGCCTGATATACTTCCTTCACCGACATTGTTGGAAGTTCTGTCTCCTTCGAAACGATTTCTCCGCTTTCATTTATCATTAACTGCGGTTCCCATTCTATATTTTTCAGAACCGTATAATATTCCTCATAATGTCCATCGATGACAAAACCTGTCGTATTTCCTTCTGAATTAATAACCCGTATCGTTTTTTCCATATCAGCCACCATGTCTTCCCACAATTCTGCTCCCCAATGCAGTATTTACATAAGTATACCACATAATTAAAAACAGAGAAACCATTTCCGGTTTCTCTGCCCTAATATTTTTATAAACTTATTTCATCGCTGCAATGAACTTATTCGCAATCGCTGCCTGTCCGGCTGCATTCGGATGCGGATTGTAATCGGCATTTACTACATCACCCTGAATATGCTTAGGATTATTGAGGGTATTATATAAATCTACCACCGCATATCCGCCTGCATTGTTCTTGATAATCGTATTGGCCTTCTGCACGTTTACCTTAGAGAACTCTTCCATATTGAGGACTTCATAGTCTCCCAGATAAACAGATGCTGCATCTACATACGGATTGTAGAGATTACCGATATAAACCTTTGCATTCGGTGCAAGCTTCTTAATGGTTGAAATAATAAGCTTATAGCTGCTCTCGAAGGAAGCAAGCGCTTCTCCCATCTCAGTTCCATTATTTAATCTGGAATTGATGTTACGCGCAATTCCCATTGCTTCCATATAAAGCAAAAACATCTGGAAGCTGTTAGCACTCTGGATTCTGTTTACCCAGCTCTCTGATACTGCACCAATCTGGTCAGGTGTGCATCCGAAGCAGTCAGAGATAACCTCCATTGCCTTTCCGAAGATATCATTAGAACCGATATCCAAGGTAATGACATTTGCCTTCTTAATTGCATTTCTATATGTACTGTAATAGCTGTTTGCCGGATTTGTTAAAATGTCTGCCAAAGCTGCACTTGTCATTCCTGACACTGCCAGGTTTTTCGTTGTACAGGAACCGTAAGTACTCTTCAGATGAGCGGATACCTTACTTACATAGGTGCTGTCTCCTGCTGTGATGCTGTCACCCAGCGCTACATAGTATACCCCGGAGGTACTCTCTGCCGCCTGCGTATATAATGGTGTACTGCTTCCCACAACACACATCATCGCCATAACACCAGCAATGAATCTGCTTACCCAAACTTTTAATTCTTTCATGTGACATCTCCTATTTCTTTTGTATTTGGCACAATTGCCTATTTATAGAATAGCACTCTTAAAATTGTCGCACAATAAACCATATTGACTGTTTTTAGTACAGAATTTTCGTTAAATACGCAAAAACATCCTGCCAAACCTGTTCATCCTGCCAAAAGCCACCATGTCCCAAGCCATCATAGGTTTTCATCACGCATCCTGCAGGATAGCGCTCCGACAATGCAAGCGAGCTCTCAAACGGAACCATCTCGTCATCCTTTGTTGCAAGCACCAGCGGCTTCACACCCACAGTCCCTGCAAACCGGTCTGCTCTCATTCTGTATGGTATAAACAGCTTCAACGGACCATGGAAAATATCGACAAAGCCATTAAACAAATCATAGCCGTTTTGATACGGAGCCATCAGCACCAGTCCGTCCACCTCACGCTTCGATGCCACATAATTGGCGACACCGGTACCAAGACTATATGCCATCATAACCACCTTCTGACCCTGCATATCCTCCCGGCCGGCGATACCGTCAAAGGCATCCAGCGCCATCGCCTTTATTGTGGTCTCGGAAGGGCTGCCCTCACTTTCTCCATATCCCGGATAATCCAAGGCAGCCAGATTGATTCCCAATCCTTCGGAATTCTCCGTAATCGCACCGCTTAGATACATCATCTCTCCCGCAGTCTGCATATTCCCTGGATAGAGAATCACCGTCAGCTCACTCTCCTGCGAGCTGTGATAAAACCATCCGCTGCAGGTTCCCACCGACGTTTCCAGCAAAAGCTCCTCCATACACTCATGTTCCTTCAGCCCGTCTGTAACTTCATCATTCTTATGCGGATAATACAGCACCGTATCCGTCACAATATACATCAGAAGCATGAGCAGGATCATCACATTTCCTAAAATACAGGTAAACACCCGAAATACTTTCGCAAAAAGCCTTTTCGCCGGCTTTTTACAAACCATCATCCATATGAAATTAAAAAACAGAAGCATAACTATAGCAGCTACAACCTCGATGACCCGCTTCTGTGTCATGATATCCATTAACGTTTTCTCCTCTTATTCGTTATCACTCAGAATCTCGATAATATCCCCTACTGTCTCCAGTCCCTGAACCTGTCTGTCGGAAATCTTGATATGATAGCTGTTCTCAATCAATGTAATCAGATTGAAAAACTCCATGGAGCTAAGACCTAAGTCATCAATAAACTCAGAGTCCTCTGTAATCTCCATATCCTTATCTTCAATGACCGAATAAATAATCTCTTTTAACTTCTCATCCATACTAATATCCTTCCTTTCAACCACTCTGCGGACTTCCCCCGCTTACAGATTTTTTGTCCTGTATTCCTCAACAACCGTATTACGCTTGAGCTTGCCGATTCCCGTTCTCGGAAGCGGCGTCGTGCGCATCCACAGCTCATCAAGCTTACGGAAGTACGGCTGCTTCTTATTGTACTGCTTCAGATTCTTTCTCACAGCGTCCTCGTCCATGCCTTCCGCACACACAACAGCTGCAATTACCTTTTCCTCCACATAGATGACGCATGCCTCTTCCACGCCATCCACAGCGCTCAGCTCCTCATCCATCTCATCACAGTAGAGCTTGTCGCCATTCTTCATGGCAATGACATCCTGCATTCTTCCCATTGGAGAAAAGCTGCCATCCTCAAAAGACTCTCCGACATCGCCAAGATAAATCCTGCCGTCTTTTAGCACCGCAGCGGTAGCCTCAGGATTCTTATAGTATTCCTTCATATGTCCAAGCGTCTCAATGACAATTTCACCATCTGCTTCCAAAGTTACCGTAACGCCCTTTGCCGGAAGCATTTTCTCAATACCGCCGCCAAGTCTGCTTAAACCGATACCGCCTGCCGTTTCCGATGCGCCGTACAGATTCTGCACCTGAATACCATATTCAGCCGCCTTAAGCTCCAGACTCTTGTCACACTTTGCTCCCGCAACCGCAAACAGCTTCGTCCACTCTCCGACACCGTTATTCTGCATCAAAAACTCTGCCATCGCCGATACCACAACCAAAACAGCCGGCTTAAAAAAGGCAAGCTCTGCCAAAATCTGTCTCGGATTTCCAAGGCAGACCGTCTGCCCCTTATGTAAAAATACAACCGTCATCGTATTCGCATAAATATGATGGAACGGAAGCGGCGTATACATATTGCCTTCGATTCCAAGTGCCGTGCTCTCCGATAATCTCTGCGCATTGGCATAAAGTGCCTCAAACGGAAGTACCACTCCCTTTGCCTTGCCGGAGGTTCCCGATGTGAAGAAGATAATATCTCCCTCTGCAATCTCCTTCGTCAGCTCTCTGCCTTCGATCTCATCTGAAGCAAGATACAGACTAAAGTCCATGCCCTCCTGTTCAATCGCCTTTCTCAGCTTACGATCCTCTTCATTGGTGAATACTGCCTCTACATCTGTATTCCTCAATAACAATACAATATCCTCAGCAGGCAGAAGCGGATCCACGGCAACCACCGTTTTTCCTGCCACAAGCGCTCCGTAAGCATGGCAAAGCCAGCTATATGAGGTCGCTCCCATCACGGCAATTCTTGTATATTTACTCTGTGTAAACCACTCCGCATATGCCATGATATCCGCATACAGCTCATCATAGTTCTTTTGGGTACCGCACATTTCCTGTATGGCAAGCCCTGCACCGTATTTATTTTTCCACTCCAGTAACTCTCTTTGAAATGACATTTTCCTTTACTCCTGTCCAAACTCTGCTTGCCTTTGCCACAACAAAACAGCCACAGGCAATCAAACATAACCGAATCATCAAAACAATCAGGAAATTCACAAACGGCGGAAGCGATGCCAGCACATGCCATTCCTTGAACCAGTGCCAGTCAATACACAAAACCTCTACCGTATGGACCATCAGAATCCAGAACGTATATCTTCCCATTCTCTTGAAGAACATGGAAACCGGATTATCCTTGCGCCGTCCCAGATTCAGTCCCACTCTCAATGCAATAATACCCATCGGAATACCAAAGGAAATATACACCGCGTTACAATAAAAATTATTGGTGGAAAAGATTGCAACAATCACATAACAAATCGCAATCAGTCCCCATACCAGCGCATAATCCTTCTTCGTCCACTTTCTGATTAAAAACTTGGATTCCTTTAACCGGTAGCCGACATAGGTACCTGTCAGCGCCGCAAGCACTGCACTAAAGCAGTACGGCTGTGCTGCGACCTTACCAAATACGATGCCAACCAGCGTAAGCGGCAGAATCACAACAAGCTTATTCTTAATCCGATCCTGATTCATAATCAAATTAAAAAGGATACTCGAAAAGCAAAGCGTCAGAACAAACCACATCGGTCCGATATTGCAGATTCTGATATCACCGAAAAAAAACTCTGTCATATTGCCCAGCGCCGAACCAATCACCAGACTACGCAAACCCTTGAGGGTATCACGGAAATAACCCCATTTTGCGTAATGAATCACACAAAAGCAGCACCATGCAACCACTTCCATACGAATAAACAGAAGCAGCAGATTGCTCAGCTGGCTCTTTGTGTAAGACTTCACCTGCTTAGGCTTGTACCAGTATGCACTGGATAACAGGAAAACCGGCATCCAGCACGCACCAAGAATACCGTTCAACAGAATCAACGGTCCAAATCCCGGTTCTCCGTCCCAGCACTCTACCGTATGGCAAAATACAACAGCAAAGATAGCTATACCCTTAATCAGATCAAACATACCCATCGTATTCTTATACAACTTATTCTCTTTCATTACTTCCTCAATCCTCTAATTCCTCATTAACGTACTTCATCGACAATCTCAAGCCCCGGCAGCTCAATCGAGCCCCATGCCTTTGCATGCCATACAATCTTTCGTTCCGATACAATCCTCTTTTCAAAGTCAAGACCATTCACACAGTCAAGATCAATACTCTCACCATCCGTATCACGGACAAAAAGTGTATACATCGTCTTGTAGGTGCCCTCCTTGAGCCATGAAATATCAAGATCCACCGTAGCACCGCCACTCTCGCCTGCATCCTTGCTCTCAAAATCATATAAAAAGGCGGTTGCA
Organism: uncultured Roseburia sp.; assembly: GCA_964387365.1. Lineage (GTDB taxonomy): Bacteria > Bacillota > Clostridia > Lachnospirales > Lachnospiraceae > COE1. Next base: position 8,061 of record CAYLWP010000037.1, read on the forward strand.
ACACCATTTTCCACACTGTCAAGAATCTCCACGCGAAGACACAGATTCACGATATCCGCATGGTAAAGCCACGAAAACGCAATGCGAAGCTTCTCTCCTTCCCAAAAAACAGCCTCTTCCTTGTCCACATAGCTTGCTGACTGCATACGAATCTCATCTCTTTGCAGCCACAAGAATCTTCTGTTCTGTGAAAAGTCAACCGACACGGCAGTTTCCTTCTTTTCACCAAAGTAGGCTCTGACCGCTTCCTGTGTATCACCGTCAAAGATAACCTTTCCCTTGTCAAGAACGATACAACGCTTGCAGAACTTGCTGATTGTTGTCATATTGTGGCTCACGCATAAAAGCGTTCTGCCCTCCTTGGCTGACAGCTCGCGCATCTTATCCAGACACTTCTTCTGGAACTTCATATCACCGACAGCAAGCACCTCATCCAGAATCATAATATCAGAATCCAGGTAAGCTGCTACCGAAAAGGCAAGCTTCACATACATACCCGAAGAATAACGCTTTACCGGTGTATCAATGAAGTCACGAATCTCAGAAAACTCAATGATATCGTCAATCTTGGCGTCGATTTCCTTTCTCGTCATACCTAAGATAGTACCGTTGATATAGATATTCTCACGACCGCTCAGTTCCGGATGGAATCCCGTTCCAACCTCAAGCATACTCGAAAGCGTACCGTCTAAGTACACCTTCCCTTGCGTGGGCGCCGTTACTCTGGATAAAATCTTTAAAAGCGTAGATTTTCCCGCACCATTGGCACCGATAATACCGACTGCCTCGCCGCGCTCAATCTCAAAGCTGACACCGTTTAATGCGTTAATCCGCTTTCTCTCCGGTATCTTCGCACTTTCCGCATGGCGCTTTCGCTGAACCTCCTCACGGAAGGAATGTCTGTCAATACTGCCTAACCAATATTCCTTATATACGTCTTCAACCTTAATAATTATATCTTTTTCCATTATACGTTCTCTTCTATGAAATCAATTACATCCTTCACGGTAACCAGTTCCTCTGCGCCCTTCTCCGGAAGTGTAATCTCAAACTCGCTTTCAAGATCCATCAGTAATTCCATTGCCTCCAAGGAATCAACTCCGATATCATCCATCAGACTAGACTCCTCTGTAACCTCAAGATTATCATCACACATAATCTCTCTAAGTACACCTGTTAATCTCTCTAAAATCTCTTCTCTTTCCATAATAATCCTCCTGACTTAAGCCTTTTTCGCTCCACTCTTTGCTCTTTTCCTGCTGATATATAACTGAACCAGATAACATCCGGCCGCTATCATAATACTGCGAAGTACAAAGGTCACCAGTATACCGACCAACTTGTAATTCTCAAAATACGGTGAAATCAGATCCCAAGGGAACACCAGATATTCAATCGTATGCACACATAAAATATATAAGGAATTCTTTCCAAATACACGCAGGGTATTGGATATCACTCCATTAAAACGGTTAAAGCTGCAAAACAGCTCCAAAAACAGAAAGCCGACAATCGCGCTCGCAATAAAGTCAAAGCAGCCAAGCGCCCAGACATTCTGCGACACCTCTACATTACCAAGCAGCATAAACGGACAGGCAATCACCAGTAAAACAATCAGATTCTGTCTCGACAGCTTATCCGTCAGTAAATTGTACTTCTTTATAACATAACCTATGTAAAAATACATCGCTCCGCAACAGGACTGTACCAGACAGTACGGAATAAAGGATAAAAACGGCAGTCTCGTACACAGAAGCATCAGCATCAAAAGACATAATGCCCTGCTGCCCTCGCTCTTTAACTGAAAAATCAGATTCAGAATCAGCCAGCCAAAAAACAAAACAACCAGAAACCATAACGGTCCAATCGAACCAAGATGCCAGCTTCCTATCTGCACCTCACCCGGACAAAGCCCAAGCAGGAACGGAACCGTGTAATAACACAGTATCGCCTTCACCGAACCGTTCTCCGCCACACAGCGAATCACTGCAAAAACCGTTACCAGCAGAGTAACCAGCAGATATGGCTTAATCAGATAACGCGCTCTTTCCTTAAAGCACTTGCCCATCGGTTTCTTACGAAAGCCGTAACCGCTCATGATAAAGAACATCGGAATGACACCATAAATAACCGGCTTAATGATAATTAATAACGGATACCACCAGGCTGTCATATACTGCGGCTCCCAATACTTCCAATACATAGTCACCGAATGCGTCATGATTACGGCAAACATCAGAAAGCCCCTGCTCAAGTCAAACATACCGATAGAATTTTTTATCGGTGTCTTTTCAGTCTTATTCATTGTATCTACACTCCACTTTTCATCTTACTCTGTAAACAGCTTCTCAATCTGCTTCATTCTGCCCTCGCCGTAATAGTACTCGTCCGGCACATCCATTCTCTTTACATACTCCTGTGCCATCTCCGGATGATTCAGGGCTTCCTTCATGCCATAATAGATTCCCGCAAAGGAATTCTCCATCACGATACCGTTTTCTCTTGAGCCCAACAGCTCCATAACACCGGCACATTCCGTAAGCACCAGCGGCTTTCCGATAATCGCCGCCTCCTGACTTACATAGGAAAAGCCCTCATAGCGTGAAGAGGATAAAAACCAGTCAGCCTGCTTCACATACTTATGCGGATTACTCTTGTATCCCAGCATATAAACATTATCCAGCTTATAGCGGAAAATCTGATTCTCGAGATCGTGCTGAACCTGATATTTATTCCAGCTCTCACCGCCACCGATAATCCATACATCAAACTGATAGCCTTCCTTATTCAACAGATTGCATACCTCTAAAAGAATATCATAGCCCTTCTGCAGATTCAGTCTTCCGACCGTAACAAACAACGGTCTCTCACTTCTCTGAATATCCTCTACCGGCTCTGCTGCCTTCTCCAGAATATCCTTCACATCCAAAGGATTGTAGCAGCGAACCAGATTGCCCGGATCACCGATGACATCCTTGATACTATCCAGAATCACCTGGGAAACGCATACAACATGCTGATAACGCTGCATCATGCGAATCTCCTGCTCCGGTGTATACCATTCCTTGGTATAGTAGGACTTATTGTAATCCGTATGTACCCACGCGATTCTCTTAGGAATATATTCACCATAAGTAATCGCCATCCACATAATCCAGCTTTCCTTCATGCACAGCAGTACATCGAAGTTCATGCTGCGGATTTCTTCCTTCAGCTTTGCCTCTGTATTTCTTCTCTTTCTTGCAATCAGCCTTCTCTCAAGCTTATTTCTTCCCTTGGGATAGTCCTCTTCCATCTGATAAAAATACTTCACATCGCTTGGATAAATCTTGTCAAAGTCAGCATCCTTTTTATCTGTCAGAATCGCGACCTCATGCTCCTTGCGGAAATACATGACCACATCCTTCATCAGTTTTTCCACTCCGCCGCCCTGCAGCAGATCATTTACAACCAGTATCCTCATCTCTCAAACCCTCATCTATTTTAAAAAAAACTTCACTCTGTTATGAAGCACAGCTCCCTGCTCTTCTCCGAAAAGCTCCTGCAGCTCCTTCTTCTGCGATAACAGCAGGCGAAGCTGCCTGTCCTGAACCTCTCTGATTGCAGGCGCACGCAACAGCTCATTTACCCCTTCCGTTCCGATAAATCCGGAAAACCTCGGATAAAAATACGATAACAGCACCGCATAAAACAGACTGATTCTCCGCTCGTCATATCGTACCGCATCCTTTTTCTGCAGACTCTCACTCATATGCATAAAGGCACGATACAGAATACTCTCCAGCAACAGCTGTCTGTCCAGCTCCTTTGTCGCAGAACCGCTTCTCAGTGTATAATTATATAAAATATCCGGAATCTTAACCCAACGCTTTACATACAGCATATACTCAAAGGTAAAGAGTAAATCCTCCGCATAGCTGAGATTCTCTGCATAACGGATCTGATGCTGCTCAATAATATCCCGGCGGAATACATGAAAGCAGGACTCCCAGCCCGTCTGATACTGCAGGAACTTCTTCCATAAAAACAAATCCCTGCTGTCGTCATCAAGCTCCAGACTCGTAATCATATCATCAAAACGAAGCTCGTATAAAAACCTCTCATTCTCATCAACACGTCTTGCCGCAAAGGAACAGATATCGTACTGCTGCTTCTCGAGCTGTTCGTAAACCTTTGCCAGCATTTCCTTCTCCAGATAATCATCCGAATCCAGAAAAACAATATACTTGCCCTTCGCCTCGGAAAGTCCCACATTACGGCTTGCAGTCACACCGGAATTCTTACGGTGAATCACTCTGCAGCAGTCATACCTTGCAGCATACTCATCACAGATTGCCGCAGAGGAATCCGTAGAACCGTCATCAATCAGTATAATCTCATAATTACAATAACACTGCTTCAATACCGAATCAATACATCTTGGCAAAAAGCTCTCGACATTATAAACCGGGATAATAATACTAAATAACTGTGTCATATACCTGTCCTTATATCGTATCAATAAATGTTTTTTCCACTCTGTTAAACAGCACTAAGCCCGTTGTCAACAGCACCGCTGTCAGAACAACACACCAGATTAAGGATGCCACCGGAACCGTACCCACTCCGAAAAAGGCATGTCGCAACGTTTCAATCACACCCGCAATCGGATTTATAAAGATAAGCTGTCTCCAGATTCCCTCCAGATTCGAAACCGGATAAATAATCGGGGACGCATACATCAACAGATTCATACCAAAACCAAGCATGACATTCAAATCCCTGTACTTAATCGTAAGGGAAGAAAAAATCAGCCCGATACCAAATCCCATAAAGGAAATCACAAGAAGCAGAAAAGGAACCGTAATTATCCACAGATTCGGCTGAAATTCATACCCATTTGCCTGAAACAGGAAGAAAAACAGGATAAACATCAGAAACTGTATCGACATATCCATCAGCTTCGTTATCGTATTCGCCAGCGGAATAACCAGTCTCGGGAAATAAACCTTTCCCATAATGTAGGCATTTCCACCGAAAATATTGTTATTCTCCCATACGCAGCCGGAGAAAAATCCCCAGATCAGATTACCCGCCATATAAAACAGAAAGTTCGGAATGCCATCTGTTGAAATCTTGGCAATCGTACCAAATACAATAGAAAAAATACCGCTCGTCAGCAACGGTGACAGCACCATATAGAAAGGTCCCAATATGGTCTGCTTGTACCTTGTAATATAATTCTTACGGATAAAGGTATAGCATAAATCCCTGTAATTCCATACCTCTTTTAATCGAAAATCGAAAAGCCCTGACCTGCCTCCGATTACTGTTTTCCACTTCTTCATTGTTGCTCCTCAATGTCATCTTACTGCAATTATTTATAAATATATTTCAAATATACCTCCGGTGCAATGGCAAAAATCGTGTACTTTACAAATCTTTTCTTGCCCCAGACATGTCCATAACGAATCAGCGCTCCCCACATCCTTCTGGCGAAGAAGATGTATAGCTTATACCAAGGTATCTGATATCCGGTTCTCATGAAGTAATACCAGACCTCAATATCCCAAAAGTACGCCATTTTCAACTTCTTCAACAAAAGCGCATCATCCAACCCCTTTGCGATTCGGATTCTCTCTTCAAAGGCATCAAGCACCCGTAAATGCTTAAAGGCAAGCTTCTCATCCTGCATAATGCTGCCTTCACGCTGTCTGTAACAGTATAAATCATTCCCAATCCAGGCAATCCTGTCACATGCTAACAGCAACGGCATAATGATAAACTCATCCTCATGCAGCATCCCCTCCGGATAAGAAAACTGCTTCATAATATCTGCCCTGATTAACTTATTCCACGCAACCACCACAGCCGTTGCAAAGTGATATCCACCCACATAGGTTAACGCCTGCAATGCTTTATCCCTTGCTATCAGTCCCTGTTCATACATCGCCCTGCCCTTATCACGGCATAAATCGCGTCCGGACTCATCCACCTCATGATAATCTGCAATGACCATATCAGCCTCCAGGGTGACAGCTGCCTCATAAAGCTTCTGCAGATAATCCGGTGCAATCAAGTCATCCGAATCCACAAAGCAGATATACTCCCCCTGCGCCCTTGCAATTCCTGCATTTCTTGCCGAGGAAAGACCACCGTTTTCCTTATGTATCAGACTCCAGTTTTCATGTCTGTCTATATATGTCTGTGCAATTGTAACAGAAGAATCTGTCGAACCATCGTTTACCAGCAGCACCTCACAGTCGTCAAAGAACTGTCTCTCTATGCTGTCTAAGCACGCCGGCAGATAATCTTCTACGTTATAAATCGGAACTATGATAGAAATACTAATCCTACTACTCATGCTCTCCCCAACCAATTACCGGCAGCTATTCACAGAAAAAGGGTATCCTCACCATAGAATACCCTTTTACATCCTTAAACAGCCCCGCGTCTGAATAATACAGTATATACTGTCATAAATAAAATCTTAATATCAAGCCCTATTGACCAATTATCAATATACTCCAAATCAAGCTTTACAACTTCATCAAAATCAGTAATGCTGCTTCTACCGCTAACCTGCCACATACCGGTCAGTCCCGGTGTCATACTAAGACGTCTCTTGTAGTATAGACTATACTGATTGAACTCATCTACTGTCGGTGGTCTGGTACCTACTAAACTCATCTGACCTACCAGAATATTATAAAACTGTGGAAGCTCATCAATACTTGTCTTGCGAATGAACTTACCAACCTTCGTAATTCTCGGATCATCATCCATCTTGAACATCAGACCGCTCATCTGGTTCTTTTCCATAAGCTCCTTCTTGCGCTCCTCTGCATCAATATACATGGAACGGAACTTATATATCTTGAATCTGCGGCCGTTTCTTCCGACTCTCTCCTGACCAAAGAAAACTGGTCCCGGAGACTCAAGCTTAATCGCCAATGCCACAAAAGGTGTTACCACTGCTGTAATCAACAGACCTACCAACGCACCGACAATATCAATCGCACGCTTCACCAGCTCTCGTCTGAAATCAATCCTTGTCTTTTCATAGGAAACCACAGGCTTATTACCGAAGTTGCCAATCGTTCTTGAAGAGCCGTCAATCTGGAAGGTGTGAATCGTACAGTTACATACCACACCCATCTGCTGCAAATCGGCAACCAGCTTTTTCAGCTTGTCCGTCGGATAATCCGGCAAATCAATCAACACCTCATCCAACGCCATCTTACCGGCAACATCATAAAGATTCTCTTCATTCGCCACAACGGTAATACCATTCATATCATAATCAATCGTAACCGCATCCATAACACAGGCCGCAACCAGATCACAATCCCAAGGAATATTAATCTTCAGCTGCTCCATCAGTGTCGTTCCTCTGCCCGAAGAGGTAATAATCAATACCTTGCTGGCTGCACCGGTCTTTCTAAAATGCTTCAGCATCCACTTCTTATAAGTATTATGTACAAAGTACGTCACAAACACATTCAGCAGTGTAAATACGATTAATAGCATACGTGACAGTGCCCATGTAGAACCCGTGAAGAACATCAATACCAAGGTAATGAACAAAACAGTAAGCGTACACTTAGCAACCGCCGCGAACTCAACATACTGGTCACGTCTGAAGAAATCTCTGTTACCCTCTATCAGTACATTATATAAGGTACTGCAAAGCATCAACAGCAAACAGGCCGTAACCGCACTATTTCCATCCAACGGACCGTTCGCATCATATACATGTCTTAACAGTGCCGCAGCTCCAAAGGAAACCAACGTACACAGTAAATCAATAAAAGTCAAGCTGTAAACTTCAATTACTCTGCTCTTCTTTCCTACTTCCTTCATTTTTCAATCTCCCTCTATACGTTTACTACATAAGTCAATAAACCTATCGGCATTATAATGGATATGGTGGAGAAAATCAAGTGGGATACTTTTAGCCTTTACTCTTCTTACCTATAATTAACTATATGAAATTTCACCTTCATAATAATTTAGTTAAACAATGTTCCTGTTACTTTTTTCATGATTTTTCTTTTTACTCTATTACGCAAACTATTATTTTTCTTATTCATAATTTTTTTTATTTCGGTTGTTAGTAATGCTTTTTCAAATCCGAGCTTGGGATATTTCAAAATAAATTGTTTTCGCATTTCACCTTGTACCGTCGGATGACGTAGTTGTGTATTGCCTTCAATTGCTTCCTTTACCATTCGCTCCTCATAAATAAAAGTATCTTTTACAATTTCAAAGAATCTTTCTCCCTTTTCTGTATTAATTAATATTTCAGAAATTCTTCCATTATATTTATTTATCATTGTATTTCTATCTAGTCCCCAAAAATCTCCGATTGTAATGTCCGATCCTCTCTTTTCATGAGCATAGTTACAACTATAACAATTTTCTCTAAAAGTAATTCCTTCATAGAACGCCGCGTAATATATGTCTTCATATCTTTCTTTAGTATACAACACCTTATCATTATTATAAGCCACTAATTTATTATTATTTTTTCCTCTAAAAGTTACATGTGTCACCTTTTGTTCTGGTAATAAGTTAACAACATATTCTTTCAAATATTTGTAAGGTGGTACTCCATGACAAACTATATCAACTAAAAATAATTTTTCATAATCTTTTCCAAGATATTTTCTTAGTCCCATTATCTGACATGGAGTTCCAATAAACAACACCTCTTTGTCTGACTTTAAATGTTCCTCTACCTTTAGATATGAATCTGATACATCACATTGAACATACTTAGAACCACGCAACTTATATAAATTATCAATATCACATGTTTCTGTTATAACTAATTGGAAATCTTTCGTGAAAGCAGCTCCAAATACAACTCCACCTCTTTTTATTATCTCTCTAGATAACCCCGTAGCAATACCACCTGAAGAACATTTCTCCTGATCATCTAGATTTTTTGTCCATGCTGCATAACATTTCTGTGGGGCATTGCAACTTTCCATATTATTTACTTGACATACTTTCCTACATATTCCACATTCAACACATAAAGTTTTGTCTATTTCCGGCAACGTAACGCCGTATTCATTTTCCTTCATAGAAATTGCACCTTTAGGGCATTTCCATTTGCATGCCTGACAGCCTGTGCATTGTGATAAATTACATATTTCCATTATTCTATGTTATACTCCTCATATTTTTCTTACTACCACAACCTAATATCTTGCTTCTTTTTTCTTTCTTTTTTTTATTCTAAAAAATTGCACAAAAAACCCTTTACATGCAAAAAAGGAAAATGGTATCCAATATTGCCCTGTCTCAATTGCTTTCTTTAGTACCCACCAAATTTTTAATTTTGAGCTTATACGTTTTTCACATATATACTCATATACTTCTTTTTCCATAATTATTTCACGAAATTTTTGATAACGAGCTTTTAAGGAACCATATTCTACATTTTTTGCAATAACTGACAATCTAGCATACAAATTATTATATTTCCACTCAAGCTGAAACTCCTTATCTTTTCCATGCTTTCCGAAATATTGCTCTCCTCGTTCATATCTAATATTATTTATTATTTCCATATAATTCTTTTCTTGTAAACTTAACGAATTTGTAATGCTACCGCTTCTATCGTAATAATTGTATACACCGCCAGGCATATATAAGAAAAATATTTTATTACATTTATCAAAATATTCAATATTAAATATGAAATCTTCGCTCCATAAAATATCTTCCAAAAATCTAATATGATTTTTTTCTATCAACTTTCTATTATATAATTTATTCCAAGGTACTCCAAAATAAAAGGAACGTACATAAGTCACAAAACGATTAGCAAATTCTTCCTGTGTTACCGCTTCATTTCTAAATGAATTTCCAACAAAATATTCTTTTGACGGAATACATTTATAATTTCCTATTACCAAATCAACATTATTATGTTTTGAATAAGCATTTACCATAGCCCGCACAGAATCTTTAGGTATTCTATCATCAGCATCAACAAATCTAATATATTCACCAGAAGCAACTTCCAAACCAATATTTCTCGCTCTTGAAGGTCCACCATTGTTGATGTATTTGGCAATAATCCTTTTATCTTTCTGCTCAAATTCTTTGATAATATCTTTGCTTCCATCCGTTGAACCATCATCAATTACAATTATCTCTATATTATGATACGTTTGACCTAGTAAATCAGCTAATGTATCATTTAAATACCTTTGTGCATTATAGACTGGTACAATAATACTCACCTTGTTTTCTGAACTCATTGCATCTCTCATTCTAATAAATCTTTCATATTAC
>CAYLWP010000038.1:0-18335 GCA_964387365.1 uncultured Roseburia sp.
CAGCCATTAATCTTACTATCTTTGACTTGCCAAGGCTTTCTGTTGATATTGATTTAGATTATTGCAGGAGTATTGACAGAGAAGACATGCTTTCGGACAGGGAGATTATTACAGACAGAATCAGCAAGTATATGATTGCAAATGGATATGTTCTGAGTTTGAAATCAAAGAACTATCATGCATTGAATTAGAGAAAAGGGGAATTGTAACAGTGCCTATCCCGACAAATGAAAGTTAGTGGGATGAGAAAACAAGCAGATGGCGTTCCATTATTTCACAAAAGCATGCTGCTCAAGCTGCCGGAATCGGTACAATTGGACGACATTCCCTATTAATCACTAAGCAAATTGGCAGTATGGTGTGGTTAGGAAGCGTTTTGTGTGATGCTGAAATTGAACCGGACGAGATGCTGGAGGATATATGTATTCATTGCAATAAATGTGTGCAGGCATGTCCCGTAAATGCATTGGAAAAAGAAGAGATGGATCAATCTGCATGCTGGGATAACGCATTCGGCGACGATGAAGTAACAAAGACATGGGTTATTTCATGCCACAAGTGTCGCGATATTTGTCCTTATAATTTGGGAACGGAAAATAGATTTCGTAATATGGAGGAACAGGAATGTGTTTGCATACCATGTAGTAACAGATAGACCTATGTATGTTGGACAACAGATTATTTTTGATGAAGAACATCATAGTGGTGTATATCATAGAGTAATGGAAAAAATAGATATCGTGAATGATATTTACGCTAATCCCTCTAAATATGATACAGAAACATTAGAACATCATATATCAGTTGCATTACGAGAATTAGCGTTAGAGGAAGTAAGACAGAAAAAATATCCGCAGTACCCCTCAAGAATGGGCTGTTTATATGTATCCAAATCTTTTGAAGAAGCAGAAAAATGGGGCGATTTTTTTGCTGAAATTGGCAGACCAACATATCATATCGTAAAACTGGATATTAAAGGGAACTGTTTTATGGGCGATGCTACAAAATGTTTTAAAGGACAGCTGAGCAAGGAAGAAAATCTTAGGCTTGCAGAAAACTACTGGGAAAGTAATGTAGATACAGACAATAAACAAGCAGTTTGTGAAATGTTGGTAAATGGTCAAATTACAGTTGTTGAGATTGTAAAAGATATAAATGCTAATATAGCAGGCAGTTGACCACTTTCAATTTAAAAAACATGAACAGGAATTTGAATAGAAAGATGTTATTGTGGGAGGAAATTTTGATATGAGGAAGTTAAATGTTTATGCCTTAGCAGTGGCTTGTATGCTGGGTGTGGCTGGTTGCGGTTTGGTAAGCAGTGAATATTGTCACGGAGAAATGGAAACTCAGAGTTCAAGTGTCGGTCAGGAGAGTATGAGTCAAAATGAGACGGATACATCCATGGAAACAATAGAGGATCATGTCGTCCCACTGGAAGCCCCTGAGTTACCGGAAACAGAAATAAAATATATCACCATAGATTTGTCAGAAACAAAGGAAACTCATATAGAAGGCGATGCTGTCACACCATTGAATATGAAAATGATATCTGAGGAGGAAAACGGTATTGATTGGGCATATGAGTGGTATAACAGTAACAATTTGTCACTTCCAATGGTTGGTAGTGAATGGAATCGTTTTTATGATGAAGTATATGAGTATCAATGGATTGGTGATCAGCTTGAGATTTATGAAAAAGAAACAGGAAACTGTTTGTATGTAATAGAATATCCAACAGATAAATGGTATGTAAATGGAAATAATGCATATTTGAAAGATGGAATTTTTTATGGTGCCAGTGTGATGAACGGCTATGCACAACCGGACACTTGCTTTATGTTTGCGTATGATTTAAATAACGACGAGCTATTATGGAGAAGTGCCAGCCAGTCATACAATACCATGAATTTTGTGGTTAAAGGAGATATCATAATTTGTGGTTATGGTTTTACCGACGAGAAAGATTATCTGTATCAAATCAATAGAAATACAGGCGAAATCATTGATAAACTGGAACTGAAAAAGATGCCTGATTTGCTTGTAGAACAAGATGGTAAGCTATATGTTCATACATATAGTTATAACTATATTTTCGAAATTGGCTCTGAATAGTTACGAATTTGATGAGTAATATGAATTTGGTAAAAGGGGCGTTTGTATGCATGAGATTTTTGAGGAGATTCGATTATGGAATGGTTTAATGTGTTTGGCTTTCTTTTTATATCAGCAATTATGATTCCAAACATTGTTTTTGCAATCAGATGTAAAGATGATTTTGCTAACAAATGGAGTAATAAAGCAATTGAGATTATGGAACAAATCGGAAGATTTGGCTGCTTTGGATTTATGATTTTCAATGTTCCGGGAACTTGGTTTGGCTGGTGGTCTGATGAAGCATTTGCGATTTATCTCGTTATGGATACTCTGCTAATTGCCCTATATTGTGCTGTGTGGATTGTATGCTGGAAGAAAAATACGGTTTTCAGAGCATTAGCACTTTCTATCATTCCGTCCATAGTATTTTTGCTTGGCGGAGTAATGAGTAGGTCGATATTGCTGATTGTGGCAGCGATATTATTTGCACCATCGCATATTCTGATTTCGTATAAGAATGCTAAATGAATATATCAAAAGCTCAATTTATTAATGTTGGAAGAGCTAAAAAAATAATGCTATGTGGTGGTGCATTAAGAACGTTTCCGGACGGAGAATGTACTGAAGCTGAGCATATGTATAAAAGAGTTATGGAATTAGGAATACCTAAGGAAAATGTAATCATAGAAAATTCATCACAAAATACCGTTGAAAATATGCTTTGTGCAATGGTGGAATTACAGCGTACTTTTTGGCTAAATAATGTGAAAAAAATATTATTAGTAACTACCACTTATCATATGAGGAGAAGTCTGGCAATTGCGAGATATTTATTTCCGATACATATAAACATAGTGTCGTGCCCGGAAAATGATAACAATACGAAGCGTGATAATTGGATGGTTACACCGGAAGGTAGGGAAAGAGCAAAAGGAGAGGCGTTGAATATTATTAGATGTGTGCAAAATGGTGTAATACCGGATTTTGAAATATGACCGCCTGCTTCCGATATGTTATCCCGGACTTCAATTGGGTATAGAACACACTTTTGAGTACTTCTATATCCAAAGACGAGATGTGGCGTTTTTGCAAAATAGATATACTCAAAAATAGTCTCATGAATGCAAGTATTTTACGCTTGTTTCTGTGCCTATCTGCTTGGTTCTGAGTAGTTGTAATGCAAAGTTGTAAATAGAAACTTCTTGGTGTAAAAGAAGAAAAAGACGGCAGTTGGAGAACAACCGGATTGCAGAATGAAACTAACACTTTCTTAAAGTGGAGAATTCTTTGAAAATAAAGGGTTCTCGTTACAGTGGATTGTAAATAGCAATTGTAATTGGTACCATTAAAACATCAAAAAACGTAACGGAGGTGTTGTTTATGGATAAGCAGAAAACAGGAAATTTAATAAGGGAAGCAAGAGTAAAAAAGAACTATACACAAAGTGAATTAGGTGATTTACTTGGCGTGAGTAATAAGGCTGTTTCTAGGTGGGAGAAGGGAGATAGTTTCCCGGATGTTGGAATTTTAGAGAATTTAGAGGCTGTTCTTGATGTACATATTCATGATATTATAACAGGAGAGGTAGGAATATCTGACGAGATTGTTGTGACAGAGGTTGTAAGAGTTGCTAAATTACAACCAAAAGAGAAAAATCGTAAAGCGTTTAGAGATTGTTTGTTTATGATTGCTATGTTTTTTTGTGGTATTTCCGGATATTCAGCGCTTGGTAATAATAGTATTTTCTTTTCCGATGATTCTATCTTTGTATATGTGATTTTAATGTTTTTTTCTTTTGTGTTAATATTAGTGGGGTGTTCATCACGGATTAAAACGGATAATGTTTATACGGATAAGTTAGGAAAGTGTGTACAGATTGTTTCATTGCTTTCGCTTTTATGGAGCATATTCATGACCTGGTATATTTGCGTTATGGTCATAAATGCAAGTATTCCTTTTGGAATAGAATTATCATTGCTAGGTCCTTTTTTGGACTCGCAATTGATAGTTTTATTTACTATAAATCTTGTAATGATAGCTTTAGAATTATATAGATACGAGAAAAAAGATGACGCAATTCACTGGGGATGGTTTATTTCAATAGCAGGGATTTATTTGACTGTTTTATATGGTGATATGTTGCACAGGATGAATTCAGCTCAGAAGGTCATGGAAAATCTTGCGATTAGAACTTTGGTTGTATTGGTAGTGTTAGCGATATCTTTAGGAGTAGCAAAAATAATGAAAACGAGAGCAAATAGAAAATAAATTGATTCCTGTAGTTTTGGGGGGAAAATGATTATTTTAAAAGGTGATAAATATGCGAGATATGACACAAGGCTCACCATTGCGGCATTTGTGGAAATATACAATTCCATTACTGTTGGGAAACTGGTTTCAAATGGGTTACAACGCCATAGATTCCATCATAGTCGGACGGTTTATCGGTAAAGATGCCCTGGCAGCAGTAGGTATTGCCTCGCCCGTAATGAACTTAGTGATTCTGGCGATAACCGGAATATGTTTGGGCGCCGGCGTACTGATGAGCGAGTTCTTTGGTGAAAAAAATTGGGAGTCACTTCGGATACAGTTTTCGACAACCTTACTATCCGGAATGCTGATGAGCATTTTGGTTGCAATGCTTGGAATTCTTTTTGTGTATCCGATTATGAAAATACTGGTGGTACCGGAGGAAATATTGGAAAGTACCGCTACATATTTGAGAATTATTTTCATGGGGACACCATTTACATTTGCTTACAATGCATTGTCGGTGGCGTTGAAAAGTGTTGGTGATGCAAAAACACCATTAAAATTTTTAATGTTTTCATCGGTTTTGAATGGAATTCTGGACGTGATTTTTATTGGTGGATTGGGCTATGGAATTATATGTAGTGCAACTACAACCGTGATAGCAGAAGCGGTGTCCGCAATATTGGCGATTATTTATTTGGTTAAAAACATTCCTGAGCTGTGCCCGCGAAGAAATGAATGGAAGATTCATAAAGCATTTTTCATAAAAACATATCAGTTCGGAGGCATTACTGCATTACAGCAGGCAGTGCAGCCAATTGGCAAATTATTGATACAAGGACAAGTAAACGCCTTGGGAGTCGATGTAATTGCTGCATTTAATGTGGTAACCAAGATAGACGACTTTGCTTTTACATCGGAGCAGAGCATCTCGCAGGCAATTACCACTTATATTGCACAGAATCGCGGAGCGAAAAAAGAAAACAGAATTAAAAAAGGATTTCTTACCGGTCTTGGTTTGGAATTTGGATACTGGATACTCGTAGGGAGCGTTACCATGTTGTTCAGGAGGCCAATCATGTCACTATTTGTAACCGGTGAAGCAGCGGAAAATGTAATCCAAATAGGAACGCAGTATTTAGCACTTATGGCAATATTTTATCTGTGGCCTGCGATGACAAATGGCGTACAAGGATTTTTCCGCGGGATGGGACAACTGAAAATCACGTTGCTTGGTACTTTTATTCAGACGTCCATAAGAGTTCTTTTGACAGTTCTGTTAGCACCTGATATGGGGATAAAAGGAATTGCTTTTGGCTGTGTGGCAGGTTGGACGCTTATGCTTCTGGTTGAAGTACCGTTGTGTATAAGGGAATTTCATAAGATGAAAGGATGACGATACCATGGAAAAAATACTCATCATGGACGAGAAAAATTACTCGCTGGATTTAGAGGAAATATGTCGAGTAGCTGTAAGAGGAATTATTTTTATTGATGGAAAGCTATTGATGATTGAAAACAACTTTGGCGAAGTGAAACTGCCGGGGGGCGGAATCGATAGCGGAGAAAATGACTATAATGCATTGGTGCGAGAAGTAAAAGAAGAAACCGGATACGATATGATTTTAGAAACAATAGTGCCTTTTGGAGAAATAGAAGAAAAGAGATTATCCACGAACGAGCCAATGATATGGCACCAAATCAGCCGACTGTATTTTTGCGATGTATATCCGGAGAAAGGCTCGTGCAACTATACAGCAAATGAGAAGAAACATGGATTTAAACAAGTGCTGTATACTCTGGATGAGGCATTAGAACAGAACCGACTCATGCTTGAAAAAGAAGGAAAACAGGCATGGAACCAGCGTGAATACAAGACTTTGCAGCTGATAAAGGAGTATTTGGGAAAATTTAATTTTATGGAGTGAACGCAATGCTTGAAAAAATGAGTGATTTTTTTGAAAACAGATTAGATGGATACGATGAACACATGATGACTAATATTGAGTCTGCAAAGGAGTTCTACCCTTTTACAGCGAAATGCTTGCCTGGTAAGGAGAATATTCACATACTGGATTTAGGCTGTGGTACGGGTTTGGAATTGGAAGAATATTTTCAATTAAATCCAACTGCAATGGTAACGGGTATAGATTTGTCAGAAGGAATGTTATCTGCGCTGAAATCAAAATTTACAGATAAGAATATTACATTGGTTGTGGGATCCTATTTTGAGGTTCCTTTTGGTGTAAATGCATTTGATGCTGCGGTATCTGTTGAAAGTCTGCACCATTTTACAAAAGAAGAAAAAATACCACTGTATGCCAAATTACATACAGCATTAAAAGATAAAGGCTATTTTATTTTGACAGATTATTTTGCGTTATCTGATGAGGAAGAAAAGCTGCATCGACAGAATCTGATTCATTTGAAAGCTGAGCAAGGCATTACAGATGATGAGTTTTGCCATTATGATACGCCGCTTACTGTTCAGCACGAAACGGAAGCGTTACTTCAAGCCGGATTTTCATCAGTTGTGGTGCTGAATCATTGGGGAGCAACATATACGATAAAAGCCATGAAGTAGCAGAATAAGCTTTCAATTTGATGGAGTAAATCATGATTTGGATTAAATAAATGAGTTGAATTTCAGGAGGTTATACTATGGAAAATGAAAATACAAACTGGGGACAAAGCGTTACGGGTGTAGTGATTAGAGAGAATAAAGTATTGCTTGCACGTCATACCTATGGCGGTGGAGCAGGAATGCTTATAATCCCGGGCGGATATGTGAATATTGGAGAAACACCGCAAGAAGCGTTAGTGCGTGAATATATGGAAGAAGCTCACATTGAAATCAAACCGACGAATATCATTGGCGTTAGATTTAATATGCATGATTGGTATATTGCATTTCGTGCGGAGTATGTTTCTGGCGAGGCATGTTCTGATTATGATGAAAATAGTGAAGTTCTATGGTTGGATATCGATGAAGCATTATCAAGAGATGATGTTCCGGAACTTACGAAAGAACTGATACAAAGTGCAATTTCCAAAGAAACCGGATTAACGTATAAGGAATATCAAGGGAATACGAAACACGCACCATATTCGTTGTATTGTTTGTGATGGACAAAATGCTTACAGTGAGAGGGGAAGTGTGTTATATGTACCGATGTAGAATAACTTATGATGAATGGAAGTGCATTACTGCAAAGACCAGAACGGGAAAAGTAGTAGATACTGCTGATTTTACCGGATATGTAGGCTTATTGAATATTCACAAGGTGTCAGAACCGCAGATTTGGAAATATAACGGAGAAGATTTAACCGTATGTGCTAATAATTATCAGTGGTTAACGATTATGCCGAAAGATGATTATTATTGCATTACGGTTATGATGAATGACAAATGTAAAATCCAAGTATGTTATATAGATATGCTTGCAGAGCAGGGGTATGATGCGGATGAAGTTCCGTATTTTTATGATTTATACCTTGATCTGGTGTTTTATCCGGATGGAACAATCATAGAAGATGATATGGATGAGCTTCAAAACGCATTAGAGAGTAAAGATATTACGAAGGAACAGTTTGACTTAGCGATTGCTACTTGTGACAAGCTGAAAAACAACTTGCTAAGCGACAATACTGCTTTCATAAACTTTATTCAGAAAATGTGTGGTTTGATATAGGATGTAAAAATTTTAAGCATACATGAATAATCATGAGAAAGCGTTGTAGGATATAATAGACCGTTATGGAGTCAGCGAAATATATACAGGAGTTTCATTAGGGAATGAGAGAGCAAAACACCTATACAGTTCCTTGGGATTCCAAGAAACTGGGGTTGTTGAGGACAATATGGAAGAGATGAAATTGAGTTGATAAATGCTTGACTATACCCTTACAGGTTGGCTTACGATAATACCGGAGGTGACAGGCATGTCTGTTTCCCGGTTACTACGGAAAATTTATATGTCTTAATTTTTCAAGGTATCTTCCCGGTAAAATTGAAACAGAAGAACAAATGAAAGCCTTTCATCAAATTATAGATTTTTTTGACCATGTTCCGGATATCGATTTACCAAGTGATTTGCAAAAGTATCTGGATCATTGTTTAGAAGAGTATTCGAGTGAAGCTGGGATTGAAAAAATTATTCAAGGAAAAGAAAATGCATTCCAAAATATGGATGAGTTTGTAAAGAACAACAAAGATTTTTTAGTAGAATATACAAGATACAAGCAAACCGATGAATATAAGAATTAACCTGCTGTTCGCTTGATGGAGTATATGAAACAAGTTTGTACAACCAATGGTTATTATGATACGTTTATTCCTGCGATGAGAAAGCTCAGCCCGTTGTATAATACGTATTATGAACAAATGCTTAAAGCAAACGAACAATTTGTTAGTAGCTATCCGGAATACTTGGTATAGCGAAAGGATACGGTTGCGGCAGCGTGCCGATAACAGCGTCGAATAAGGGAGTGAAACATAGTGAGTATTAGCAAGCTTATACAAAAGTGGAGTGGTGTTAATGAAACTTCTAAAATGTTAATTATTGTAGATGATATCCAAAAAAACATTGCTGATTCGATAAAAGATGAAAACATCTATGATGTACAAATTGAATATTTTGCCAAAGCAGATGCTTTGTTTTCCTTGCTTAAGTCAATGAAAAGTAGTGATTTGGTAATGGTGATACTATCAATTGATACATATATGAAATCAGGTGCTAGCGAATACTTCTCAGCGTTCAAAAAACCAGACTGGATTATGGCAAAATATATATTTGTAAGGCTTGATATCTCTAAGGAATCCTTGATACAAGGTCTTTCAACGGATAAAGAACTTGTATATAAAAAGATTGAAGAAATGAACCTGTATAATCCTGATAGGATCATTTCTGTGACTAGTGAAAGTGGAACGGATATTTCATTTAGATTTAACCCATTCACAACATATTCGCATGAAATAATTACTGATGGAGGGATCGCTTTTCTGCCACCGTCAGAAACATCATCAGATGTCATTACCGATACTGCGAATGGAAAAATCGTCATAGATATGACAGTAGGGCAACTATATCATTTTGGAAAACTTATTGGATCTTTTGGGCTTGTCTCGGAACCTATTACACTTATAGTAAAAAATGGCATTATCGTTGAAATTTATGGCGATAATATGGCTGCTGAATTGAAAGAAAAATTATTTAATTTACCTATCGAGTGTCGTAAAATGGTTGAACTTGGACAGGGGTTATCGAAAATGAAACCAACAGGTTTGATTGGTGTTGATGAAAGCATAATTGACTCTTGCCATTTTGGCTTTGGAGACGGTTGGAAATGTGGAACGCATCTGGATGTAGTTATTAAGAATCCAACAATTAAACAATTATAGTAGAGACAAACTGCCGATTTATATTGAGTGGGAAACGTAAAGTTCTTTTTTTGAATTATGGAGGTTATCGTGAAACATTATTTGAAATAGAATTGTTTACCGTGATATAAACATTGGTAGCAATAGAACAATTCTTGCAAACGTTGGCGTGTATGTGGATATGATTCACGGTGAACTCTCGAGGATGAATAATAATCGTTACGACATTCAGCTTTCCTGCGCTTTGGTAACTGTTGGTGGCATGTTTGCGGAGTGAAAAGAAATGTTGAGTTATACTTTTCAACATGGGAATAAAGAAATAGAATGTTTGGAACTATTGAATACTTGGAGACGTCGGAATAAAAAAGAGGGAGTAAGCAATATATGAAAAAGATAATTTATATGATAACGCTAATATTGATTGTCGGACTTTGCGTTGGCTGTGGTAAAGAGGAAACAGAATCTTCTCAAGTGGAAGAACAATCAAACGCTACAAGTACAGAAAACAGTGATATTGAATTGAAGGAAGAACTTGATATAGATTTTACTTATGACTATTCTGCGGATATCAAGGCAGATGTTGATTATGTGGTATCAGGTTCCGTATCTCTGCAAAAGGAGCTGGAGAATATTGAAAAGATTATAAAAAAATACACTCCGTTGGCGGAGTCAGCGCAAACTCAGTCGGAAATGAATATATCATCCAAATGGTTTATGGTAATATGGGATACAGAATTAAATAACCTTTGGAGCAGATTTAGTAATTCAGCCGATCAGCAGACAAAGGAGAGAATTCTTGCAGAACAGAGAAACTGGATATCCATGAAGGAAGAAGTGACATTGCTGAACCTTGGGTCTAGTGAAGAAAACGGCAGCATGTATCCACTACTTCGCAATTCTTTTTTGGAGGAGATTACTAAGGATAGAGCTTATGTTCTTGCAAACGAGTTGGCAAAGATAACGGGTGAATCTTTTGTCATGCCGGAAAAATCAGCAAAGTATGGTTCATTTGTAGACAATCAGGGGATCGGCAGCGTATACAGCTCTTTGATTACTCGTCAGGGATGGGAAGGTGATGACGAAGCAATTCTTTCCGTTTACAGATTGGGTCAAATAGAGGGAACCTTTGTCGACAACGGAAACGGAGAGTTGGCTTTCACATCATATGACGAAAGTGTTAAAGGAATCATCAAAATGAACGGATGGGATGGTGCAAGTTTCGAAGTTACTGAGATATCAGGAGATTCTGTTTTCTCTGTAGGAGAAGAAATTGATTTTCCTTTTGCATTTTGATAATGAGGAGGTTATGCTATGGCGAAAAGGGTTGTTATTGTCGGAGGCGGTGCAAGCGGTCTTATGGCGGCAATCACTGCGGCACAAATGGGCGCAGTGATAACCATCATCGAGCATAAGGAAAAAATCGGTAAAAAGATATTGATGACGGGGAATGGAAAATGTAACCTCACCAATATGAGTGATATTCGCGGGAAATATTACGGAAATGACCTCGAACGAATCTATACGATTTTAGAGAAGTTTCCGGCTGCTGCCACAAGAGCCTTTTTTGAAGAAATCGGCTTATATACAAAGGAAAAAAGGGATGGCGGTGTTTATCCCGTTTCCGAGCAGGCGGCAAGCGTGCTTGACATCTTGAGAACGGAATGTGAGCATAGTAAGGTTCAGGTCTTATTAGATACGGAGCTGATAGAGATTCTGCCTGAGAAAACGGGGGGAACTGTTGTAGTGGAGACTGCAATCAAAGAGGAAGTCACAGGTGCGAAAAAGAAAAAAGGAACAGCTTCCACGAAAACCGTTGTTGTCGGGACAAAACTTTCTAAGTTGCCTTACGACAGTCTGATTCTGGCAACGGGCGGACAGGCTGCTGCCGTGTCAGGCTCGGACGGAAGCGGATACCGGTTTGCCAAAAGGCTGGGACATACTGTGATAAAGCCGCTTCCAGCACTGGTACAGTTACAATGTGAGGGTGATTTTTTCGCCATGGTTGCAGGTGTAAGAGCACAGGCGTCCTTAGAACTGTATATTCGTGATAAAAAGTGCGCCTGCGAAGAGGGAGAGTTGCAGCTTACTGATTATGGGATATCGGGTATTCCTGTCTTTCAAATCAGTCGTCTGGCGGCAAGAGCAATTTATGAGCAGGAGACTGGCTTAGTTGAAGCGAAAAAGGACAGCGTAGTAGTAAAAATTAATTTTCTGCCATATATGTCAGAGGAAACGCTTGAATACTTAATTAAGAATAAAAGTAAATTTGGCTATAAAACCATAGAAGAGTTCCTTGGTGGAATAGTACATAAAAAGGTGGCTGTGCTTATTTGTCACAGACTTTCGCTGAACACATCTTCCAAGGTAGAGCAGCTATCTGAAAGGGAGTTTAAGAGCTGTTTGGATTTTCTGAGAAACTTCCCGGTAGTGGTAACAGGTACAAAGTCCTATGACAGTGCGCAGGTCTGCTGTGGCGGTATTCCACTATCTGAGATTACAGAAACAATGGAATCGCTGAAATGTCCGGATGTATATCTGGTTGGAGAACTGCTTGATTGTGACGGTATTTGCGGCGGTTACAATCTGCAGTGGGCATGGACAACCGGACGGATTGCCGGCGAACATGCAGCGATGGAAAGGGAATAATACATATGATTATCATCAATCAGGTTAAATCAGAAATTAAATGGAAAGGAACGAAGCTTTCCGTACAGGATATGCTGGATGACACGCATAGTCTGAAGCAGAAGGCCGCAAGACTTTTAAAAATAAAAGACTCTGATATTGCATCGGTGCAGATTCTCAAGCATTCTATCGATGCACGAAAAAGACCGCAGATTTTTCAGGTATATCAGTTAGGTGTGAAGCTGAATAAAATATCAGAGCAGACAGTGGTGAAAAAGTGTAAAAATGCAAATATCATGCTTTCCGAGCAGGTGGCATATCATTTCCCTAAGGCCGGAACGGAAAAACTTTCCGATAGACCGGTTATTATCGGTATGGGTCCCGCCGGGCTGTTTTGCGGATATATGCTTGCCTTGCACGGATACAGACCGATTCTGTTGGAGCGCGGTTGTGATGTCGAGACAAGAACAAAGGATGTTGAAGCCTTCTGGCAAGGCGGCGCATTCAAGCCGGAGTCAAATGTACAGTTTGGCGAGGGCGGCGCAGGAACCTTTTCTGATGGTAAGCTGAATACGCTTGTAAAGGACAAATACGGTCGCAATAAAGAGGTTTTGAGGCTCTTTGTACAGGCAGGTGCTCCGGAGGAAATCCTGTTTGAGAGCAAGCCGCATATCGGAACGGATATTCTGAAAAAAGTAGTTGTTTCCATGCGGGAAGGTATAATTAAAAACGGCGGAGAAGTACGTTTTCAAAGTAAGGTTACAGCATTGAAAACAGAAAACGGAACCGTAAGCGGCGTTGTTGTTAATGAAGAGGAGACAATTGATACGAATCTGGTGGTTCTTGCTATCGGACATAGTGCAAGAGATACTTTTACTTATCTGGATTCCGTTAATTTACCAATGCAGTCAAAATCTTTTGCGGTTGGTATGCGCGTGGAACATCCGCAGAAGCTGATTAACGATGTGATGTACGGCACGGAACATGGGGCGGAGTTACCTGCGGCACCGTACAAGCTGACAGCCAAAACAAGCGTGAACAGAGGCGTTTATTCATTCTGCATGTGTCCGGGAGGTTATGTGGTGAATGCGTCCGGTGAGGAGGGCAGGATTGCAGTAAACGGCATGAGCTATTCTGACCGAGGCAGTCATAATGCAAACAGCGCAATTATTGTTCAGGTAACGCCGGATGACTTTGACTCAGATGGTCCATTGGCAGGAGTAGAGTTCCAAAGACGTCTGGAGGAGGCTGCATTTCGTGCCGGTAACGGAAGAATTCCGGTTCAGTATTACGAGGATTATGTTTCCAATCAGATTTCTGTGGAACAGGCATCCTACAACAAGCCCTGTATGAAGGGCGAATACAGCTTTTCCAATCTGAGAGGAATTCTGCCGAAGGAATGTGAGCAGGCATTTATTGAGGGAATGGAGCATTTTGACAAGGTGATTCCCGGTTTTACGGCAAAAGATGCTATTCTTGCCGGCATGGAGAGCAGGACATCATCGCCTGTGCGAATTGACCGTGATGAGAATTTGCAAAGCC
This sequence comes from uncultured Roseburia sp., assembly GCA_964387365.1. Lineage (GTDB taxonomy): Bacteria > Bacillota > Clostridia > Lachnospirales > Lachnospiraceae > COE1. The sequence continues at coordinate 13,898 of CAYLWP010000038.1, forward strand.
CGGCTTTGAAGGGGTTATATCCCTGCGGCGAAGGCGCAGGATATGCAGGCGGAATCACATCAGCGGCTATGGACGGTATTTTCGTTGCCGAGAAAATTGCAGAGGTTTATGCGCCGTTTTCATAGCTGTGTACTAGACAGGAAAAGGAAAATGTTTTACAATGTGAAACATATTTATGCGTTGGAGGCGATAACGTGAGTGAGTTACGAAAGAAATTAAAGGATAAGAAAAGAATTGTAGTAAAGATTGGTTCTTCGTCTTTGCAGCATCCCGAGACAGGAGACCTTGATTATATAAAGATGGATATTCTCGTAAGAGAGCTTTGCAATATCAGAAATATGGGAAAGGATGTTATTCTTGTAACCTCAGGTGCCGTTGCGTGCGGCCGTAAGGCAGTTGGTTTGAAGAAAACTTCCACCATTTCCGAAAAACAGGCTTGTGCGGCAATCGGTCAGGCAAGACTGATGACGACCTATCAGAGAATTTTTGCTGAGTATAGCCATCAGGCGGCGCAGATTCTGATGACAAGAAATACGATAGTTGCTGATTTGAACAGATACAATGCCCAAAATACCTTTAATACACTGCTTGATATGGGTGTTATTCCTATTGTAAATGAAAACGATACCATTTCTACATTTGAGCTGGACGAAGTAATCGGTGATAACGACACACTTTCAGCAATTGTTACAGCGCTGACGGGGGCGGATTTATTGATTTTATTATCCGATATTGACGGATTGTATACGGATGACCCAAGAACGAATCCTGATGCACAGTTTATTGATAAGGTAGAGACTCTGACCGACGAGCTTATCAGCATGGGTAAGGGAACAACAGGAAGCTCCAGCGGTACCGGCGGTATGGAAACAAAGCTGACTGCTGCCAAGATTGCAACCTATTCAGGTGCTGATATGGTAATTGCAAACGGCAAGGATGTTCGTATTATTCATAGAATTCTCGAGGGAAGAAACTACGGAACAATTTTTAAGGCAAACAAAAACGAGGAATTTGACTTTGCGGAGTTTGTGGATCACCTACACAGATAGATTAATACAGCGAGGTAAACTTACATGAACATGGATGAAAGAATAGCCAGAATCAATGAGCTATATCATAAATCGCAGGCGGAGGGCCTGACACAGGAAGAGAAGGAAGAGCAGGCAAAGCTTCGTGCTGAGTATATTGCCAATGTACGCGGCAACTTAAGGGCACAGCTTGACAATATTTCCATTCAGAACCCGGACGGAACCGTTACGGATTTGGGAGAAAAGTTCGGCAACAAGACAAGCCACTAAGATTACGATGGAGATTCGAGACCTATGGAGACCAAAGAGCAGATTAGAAAAAGAATCATACAGGTCAGAAATCAGATGCCGGGCGCAGAGGTTTCTGAAAAAAGCAGCATCATTGCAGAAAAGGTTCTAAAGACACCGGAGTACGAGGAGGCAGACAATATTCTTCTCTATGCGGATTATCGCCATGAGGTTATGACGAGAGAGATTTTTGATGATGCGCTGCTTCTTAAAAAGAAGGTTTATTTTCCGAAATGCAGTGAAGACGGAAGCATGGAGTTCTATCAGGTGATATCCGTAAAGCAGTTGGAGAGCGGTTATAAGGGAATCAAGGAGCCGGTCGTTGAAGAAGCGTATCATTTTTGCTTTGACGGCAGAGAGGATACCTTAATTATTGTTCCCGGGGTGGCTTTTGACATGCAGGGCTACCGCGTAGGCTACGGCAAGGGCTTCTATGACAGATTTTTGCAGGATAAGCGTCAAATGACCGTGATGGGACTTTGCTTTGCGGGACAGATTGTAGAGGAAATTCCGCACGACAGGTATGATATTAGGATGGATAAGATTGTGACGGAAGAGATTATTTATTCTTTTTTAAGAATTTGAGTAACTGTTCAGAGCGAAGCATTTTCGAGATTGGCTCTGAACAGTTATGATTTGGAAATGAATTATGATACAGATAAGGAAAGGTGATTATCATGACAGTAAAGGAAAAAGCTGCGGCAATGAAAATCGATAGCCCACAGATGGCGGCAACATCAATAGAAACAAGAAATAAAGCGTTGCAGGCAATTGCAGAGGCTTTACTTGCCAATAAAGAACAGATTTTTGCTGAAAACGCAAAGGATCTGGAGAAAGCTGAGAAGAATCAGATTGCAGCTGCGGTTGTGAAGCGTCTGAAATTTACGGAACAGAAGCTACAGGATTCCGTGAAAGGAATACAGAATCTGATTACCCTTCCGGACCCGCTTTTTCAGGAGCAGTTAAAGCGTGAGCTTGATGAAAATCTCGTGCTGGTAAGAGAAAGCTGTCCGATTGGTGTTATCGGTGTTATTTTTGAGGCAAGACCGGATGCTCTTGTTCAAATTGCGTCTTTATGTATTAAGAGCGGTAACTGTGCAATCCTTAAGGGCGGAAGCGAGACGAAATATACAAATAAGCTGCTGTTTGACATTATCTATAAGACAGCTTGTGAAAACGGACTTCCGGAAGGCTGTCTGTTTCAGGCAGAGCTTCGTGATGAGATTGCAGAGCTGTTAGCCTGTCATGAGTCAGTAGACTTACTGATTCCAAGAGGCTCCAATGCCTTTGTTCAGTATATTATGAATAATACCAAGATTCCTGTTATGGGACATGCGGACGGTATCTGCCATATCTATGTTGACAAGGATTTTGACCTTAATAAGGCAATCCCCGTTATCTTGGATGCAAAGACTCAGTACACAGCAGCATGTAATGCGGTAGAGACCCTGCTTGTACATAAGGATGCGGTAGATAAACTGATGCCTGCATTGAAAAAGGCGTTTGCCGAGAAGCAGATTGAGCTTCGTGCAACAGGCGATATTGCAGATAAATACGATACTCTTCTTGCAACAGAAGAGGATTTTGAGACAGAGTATCTTGACCTGATTATCTCGGCAAAGACAGTTAGTAATATAGAAGAGGCAGTATATCACATCAATAAATACGGTTCACACCATACCGACTGTATTCTGACAGAGGACAAGACAGCTGCAGAGTATTTTATGCGTATGGTTGATTCTGCCGGTGTATACCAGAACTGTTCCACACGATTTGCCGACGGCTTCCGTTATGGCTTTGGCGCAGAGGTCGGGATCAGTACAGGTAAGATTCATGCAAGAGGACCGGTCGGTCTCGAAGGGCTTGTTACCTACAAGTATAAGCTTTTTGGTACAGGTCAGATTGTAGATGATTATGCAACAGGGAAAAAAGAATTTCATTTTCGGAACATGCGTTGACAATTCTTCTGACATGTCGGTATAATATTATTATAGAATGACCAAGGTAGTTAATTATGTTAATATATTATTTATACTGGCACGACCGGTGCCTGAGAAAAGGGGAATGATTATGAAGCATGTAAGAAAGCGATTGTTCGGATATGGAGTTGCAGGATTGTTACTGGCGGTATGTATCGCCTGTTTGGGGAAGCCTGCAAATGCTTATGCGTTATCAGTAACGCCGGTAAATGTAAAGATGTATACAACTTCGGGCACACCTGTATTTGCAGTGCCTGATGTATATTCCGGTGTTGTTGTTTACCTGGAACGTTTTGTGAATGTAACGGTTACCGGAATTACCGATAACGGTTTTTACAGGGTTGATTTGAATGGCAGTTATTACATCCCGGGGTCCTATCTTGTAGGACAGCTTGAGCCGGTGAAAACAGAGAAACAAAAGGCGCAGGAGAATCTGCAGGAATTTGCAGAGGCGTATCGTATCCAGTTAGAGCAGATGGCGGGTTATAGCACGGCATTTGCGTTGCAGGATGTTACCGGAGACGGTATTCCCGAAATTTTTGACGTGAATGGCAAGGAAATCTATACCTATCATGACGGAAGAGCAGTTATGATTTATTATTCGGAATATCCGTTGCAATTTTATTACTCCAAGAAATACAATGTACTTCTCGGAAAGTACAGCTGGAACGGAACAGAAATCTGGGAGGTTTTTTTCAAGGACACCTCGCTGTTCAGCTGGGGACAGATGAAATGCTTCTCCACCGACGCATCTCTATATAAGGACAGTGCAACAGCAGTGCCAAGATCCTACACAAACGATGAGTCAACCAGAAACGGTATGTACAGTATTTTAAAGAATGTTATGAATATAGAATAAATTTTAAACGCCTCGTAATTCCAACTGCGAGGCGTTTTTTATCTTCATAGAAAATTACTGTGAAGTAAAGAGCAAAGCACATTCTTTGTTCTGATATTGCAAGCTAATATTGCTTATGGCAACATAATCTGCTACAATAAACAAACGGGTGGTACCACGGCGGTAGACGGTTGCCTTTGCTGGAATATAGATTCCAAGAACTTCCATGAAAGGAGGTTTCTATATGGAAAATATACTAAGGAGAAGGCTTTATGTATGTGACTTGGGCTGATTTAATTCAGTTT
>CAYLWP010000039.1:0-17728 GCA_964387365.1 uncultured Roseburia sp.
CGGCATGGTAGACGGCTGATGCGGCACTTAATACCCACTAAACCTGAATTTAATTAAATATAAGAAAAGGAATGTAGAATATGTATATTATAGTAGGTTTAGGAAATCCGACAAAGGAATATGATAATACAAGACATAATATTGGATTTGCAGCAATTGATATGCTGGCAGATAAGTACGGGATTCGGGTAAACGAAGTGAAGCATAAGGCACTTCTTGGAAAGGGTGTCATCAATGGCAGTAAAGTCATTCTGGTAAAGCCGATGACTTATATGAACCTAAGTGGTGAGGCAGTACGAGCCGTGATAGATTATTATAAGGTAGATGAAGAGGAAGAACTTATCGTTATCTATGATGATATCAGTCTTGACGTAGGCCAGCTGAGAGTACGCAAGAAGGGAAGTGCCGGTGGACATAACGGAATCAAAAATATCATAGCACACCTGGGACATGATACCTTCCGGAGAATTAAAATAGGCGTAGGTGAGAAGCCAAAGGGTTATGACCTTGCCGATTATGTATTAGGACATTTTAGTAAGGAAGACCTTACTGTTTTAAAAGAAGGTATGGAGAAAGTGGAGGGTGCAGTAGGACTTATGCTTCAGGGGGATGTTGATGAGGCAATGAACCGCTATAACACCAAGGTAAGCAGATAAAAGATTAAGCAGCAGTAAAGTTTGCAGATAAGTGGGGAGGTTAATTGTGAACGCATTGTTGGCGCCGTTGCGGGAGCTTGGCGAATATGATGAGATAATAAAAGAATTACAAAAAGAGCAGGGAAGAGTCAGTGTTTCCGGTTGTGTGGATTCACAGAAGCTTCATATGATTTATGGAACAGGCGAGGAGTTTGATGTAAAAGTCATCGTCACTTACAGTGATATGAAGGCAAGGGAATTGTTGGATGATTGTCGGTTGTATTGCAAGGCGTCCTATTTTTTCCCGGCAAAGGATTTGATTTTCTATCAGGCGGATATCCATAGTAACCAGCTGACCAAAGAGAGAATAGAGGTATTACGACATATATCAGAGGGTGAACCGATTACGATAGTTACCACCTTTTCGGCATTTATGGCGCATCAGATTCCGGTGTCGGCCTGGCAGGCTAATGTCATTCATATCGATGCAGGGAGCATGGTGGAAGAGGTTGCCATTGCCAAAAAGCTTGTGGAAATGGGTTATGAAAAGAATTATCAGGTAGAGGCGCCCGGACAGTTTTCTATCAGAGGCGGCATCGTTGATATCTTTGATTTGACACAGGAGAATCCTGTCCGTATTGAACTGTGGGGAGATGAGATTGAGTCGATTCGTTCCTTTGACGTATTAAGTCAGCGTTCCATCGAGCAGCTCTCGGAGGTTGCCATCTATCCGGCAACAGAGCTGATTCTGCCCAAAGGTGTGCTCGAAGAGGGCGTTCGTAATATGGAAGCCGAATGCAAAAAGAGAGCAGCAGCCTTCAGAAAGGAAACAAAACCGGAGGAAGCACATCGCCTGGAGCAGATGGTGGAGGAGCTCAAGGAGCAGGTAACACAGTTTCAATCCTATGCCAATCTGGAGAGCTTTATCCGTTATTTCTATCCGGAGACACAGTCTTTTTTGGATTTATTCCGGGACAGAAACTGTTGTATTTATCTGGATGAGCCGGCAAGAATCGAGGAACATGCATCGGCGGTAGAACTGGAATTTCGAGAGAGTATGACCACACGTGCCGAAAAGGGTTATATTTTACCGGGACAGATGGATATTCTGTTTGGCATGAGAGAGATTTTTGCAAAGCTTGAGAAGAATAGAGTTCTTGCCTTATCCACGATGGAATATAAAAGCTTTTCGATTAAGTTTGCGAATCGTTATGCAGTAAATGCTAGAAGCGTAGCTTCCTATAACAGCAGCTTTCCGGAGCTCGTAAAGGATTTGCAAAGCTTTAAAAAGAAAGGATATCGTGTTCTGTTAGTGTCCGCTTCGGCGACAAGAGCCAAACGTCTTGCCGTTGATTTGATGGATGAGGGACTTACGGCATTTTATTCGGATAATCAGAACAGGGAGCTGCAGCAAGGGGAAATTATGACCTTTTATGGCAATGTCTTAAAGGGCTTTGAATACCCGTTGCTTAAGTTTGTAGTTATTTCAGAAACCGATATTTTCGGAAAACAGAATCGGAAAAAGCGTAAAAAGAAGATATATGAAGGACAGAAGATTCGTGATTTCTCAGACCTGAAGGTTGGCGATTATGTCGTGCATGAAAATCATGGTCTGGGAATATACCGTGGTATTGAAAAGGTTGAGGTCGATAAGGTCATTAAGGATTATATGAAGATTGAATATCGAGATGGTGGCAATCTTTATATTCTGGCAACCGGACTCGACGTTATCCAGAAATATGCTTCGTCAGATGCAGCAAAAAAGCCAAAGCTGAATAAGCTGGGAACACAGGAGTGGACAAAGACAAAGTCCAGAGTAAAAACAGCCGTGAATGAAGTGGCAAAGGATTTGGTGGAGCTATATGCCGTGCGTCAGGAGAAGCAAGGCTATGTATTCAGCCAGGATACCGTATGGCAGCAGGAGTTTGAAGAGATGTTTCCGTTTGAGGAGACCGAAGACCAGCTGCTGGCGATTGAGGCTACCAAGGCCGATATGCAGAGCTCGCGCATTATGGACCGTCTTATTTGCGGAGACGTAGGATATGGAAAAACGGAGATTGCCATCCGAGCTGCCTTCAAGGCAGTGCAGGACGGCAAGCAGGTTGCCTATCTGGTGCCGACGACGATTCTTGCCCAGCAACATTACAACACCTTTGTACAAAGAATGAAGGACTTCCCGGTTCGTGTGGATATGCTGTCACGCTTTAGAACAGCCGGAGAACAGAAGAAGACAATCGATGATTTGCGCAAGGGAATGGTGGACATCGTTATTGGTACCCACAGACTGTTATCGGCGGATGTGCAGTATAAGGATTTAGGTCTGCTGATTATCGATGAGGAACAGCGCTTCGGTGTTCGCCACAAGGAGAAAATCAAGCAGGTAAAGGAAGATGTCGATGTATTAACACTTACGGCAACGCCGATTCCCAGAACGCTGCACATGAGTCTTGTGGGAATCCGCGATATGAGTATTTTGGAGGAAGCCCCAAACGAAAGACAACCGATTCAGACTTATGTTATGGAATACAATGAAGAGATGGTAAGGGAAGCCATTGTGCGAGAGCTTTCCAGACAGGGCCAGGTTTACTATGTATACAACAGGGTAAACAATATCTCTGATATTGCAGACAGAATTCAGGCTCTTGTGCCGGAGGCAAATGTAGCCTATGCGCACGGACAGATGAAGGAGCAGGAACTGGAAAAAATCATGTATGATTTTATCAATGGAGAAATAGATGTACTTGTTTCCACGACCATTATTGAAACAGGTCTTGATATTTCCAATGTAAATACCATGATTATTCATGATTCCGATAATATGGGGCTGTCGCAGCTCTACCAGCTTCGCGGTAGAGTCGGACGCTCCAACAGAACCTCGTATGCCTTTCTGATGTATAAGAAGGATAAGATGTTAAAAGAGGTAGCTGAGAAGAGATTACAGGCAATAAAGGAATTTACGGATCTGGGAAGCGGCTTCAAGATTGCCATGCGAGACCTGGAAATCCGAGGAGCAGGCAATCTGCTTGGTGAGAGACAGCACGGCCATATGGAAGCGGTAGGTTATGACCTTTACTGTAAGATGCTGAATGAGGCGGTAAAGACTCTGAAGGGAACCAAGCGCCTGGATGAAGATTTCAACACATATGTAGATATGGATATTGATGCATTTATCCCGGCATCGTATATTGTCAATGAGGTACAGAAGCTGGACATTTATAAGAGAATTGCCAGTCTGGAAAGTGAAGCAGAGTGTGAGGATATGAAGGCAGAGCTGCTTGACCGTTTTGGTGAGGTCCCGAAGTCCGTGGAGAATCTGATTCATATTTCCCTTGTCAGGGTACAGGCACATGAGTGTTATGTCACAGAGATTAAGGGAAAAGTAGGAAGTCTTACCTTCTATATGGAACCGTATGCACCTGTGCATGTGGAACGGATACCGGCTCTGCTGGAAAAATATAAGGGTGTATTGCAATTTTCTGCTAAAGGAACGCCTAATTTTGTGTTAAAATATAAAAAATACGGCTTAGTGGAAAAGGAAGCTGAGCTTATGCTTAAGCATACGCGCCGATTGTTGTGTGATATGAAGAATTTATATGAATAAAACAAGGAGGATTAAATATGGAGTACCGCAAGATGGAAAATATTGATGTGAAGACATCCCTGTTAGGATTTGGATGTATGCGTTTCCCGACGAATCCGGACCGCAGCATCAATGAGGAAGAAACCCTTGCAATGGTTGACAAGGCTTATCAGGCAGGAGTGAATTATTATGATACGGCATATCCGTACCATGATGGAAAAAGTGAGGTGATGATAGGAAAGGCATTGGCAAGATATCCAAGAGAGTCCTTTTATCTGGCAACCAAGCTTCCTGTCTGGGCAGTTGAGAAAAAGGAAGATGTAGGAAAGTACTTCAAGGAACAGCTTGAACGTCTGAATATGGAGTATGTAGACTTTTATCTGCTGCATGCACTGGACAAGGAAAGATGGGAGAAGATTAAAAAGGTAGGAATGCTTGAATATTGTGAAAAGCTTCGGGCAGAAGGTAAGATTCGTTATCTCGGATTCTCTTTCCATGATGATTATGAAGCATTTGAAGAGATTATTACCTCTTATAAGTGGGATTTCTGCCAGATTCAGCTGAACTATATGGATAAGGATGAACAGGCTACCACAAAGGGGGTTGCGCTTGCGGAAAAGCTTGGTATTCCTCTGGTTATTATGGAGCCGGTAAAGGGTGGCTCACTTGCGAGTCTGCCGGAGGATATTACTGCTCTGTTCAAAGAGGAAAGACCGGACGACAGCACAACCTCCTGGGCACTTCGTTATGTGGGAAGCTTCCCTAATGTGAAGGTAATCTTAAGCGGTATGTCTGATATGGAGCATGTAGAGGATAATCTGAAAACCTTTAACAAGTTTGAGGTGTTAAGTGATAAGGAACAGGAAATTGTGGATCAGGTCGCAAAAACACTTCACAGCCGTGTGCAAAATGGCTGTACCGGCTGCAGGTACTGTATGCCGTGTCCTGCCGGTGTAAATATTCCGGGATGCTTTGGTATCTGGAACGAATATCATGTTTATCAGAATGTAAAGAAAACAACATACAAATGGACAAGAGATATCAAGGAAGAAGAAAGAGCAAAGAATTGTATTAAGTGTGGAAAATGTGAAAAGGTTTGTCCGCAGAAAATAAATATTCGCGAGGATTTAGAGAGAGTTCAGAGAGAACTGGATGAAGTAGCAAACGTTAAGTAACGCGATGAATAAGAAAGGAATTTAGACAGTTTGACTGTTTTAAGTTCCTTTTTTTGTTGCAATTTTCATAAAAATTGTATAAATTGCAAGAAAAATTCAAAAAGTGTAGAAATATTTTGAAAATTATATTATAATAGTTTCGAAAACGGATTTACATAACAATTTGACAGAACAGTGAAAAGGAAGAAGAGGGAACATATGAGTGAGGGCAGGTATAATATTCCAAAACAGTATAAGGTAGAAAAGGGAATGCCTCTGGACATCCTTTTTCAGCGAATCGACAATGTAAAGTGCCGTGAAATCTTTACCACTGAAGTAGAGAACATGGTGTGGAATTATCAGATTGCGGATGAAGAGGGGATTACAGATGCAAATGCGTTAATGAAGCAGCCGGGCATATCTGTATTTGAAGTAGTTCTGGTACACAAGATTTCTACTGAACTTTTAACAGAAGTATTAGCAGGATTGATTCAGAAACCAATGGTACTTGTATATTTATGTCAGGGTGAGTTGGCCATGGGAGCATATCTTCCAAGCGGAAAAGGAAATGCCGGAAGAACGGTGTCTACAGACTTTTTCCCATATGATTCTGCCAGAGCGATTGAAATCCTTGACTATGAGCAGGACTGCGGTAAGAGTGCTGAGCAGATCCTTAAGAGAATATATTTGACACTTCGCCAGCAGAAGAAGGTCATTATGATAGAGAAGGCATTTCAGAATATGAAGCGTGAGAAAATGCCAAAAGTTGACTTAGCATACGAATTTAGTATGGAAAATCTCGACAGAGTACGAGAGGATGCAAAATACTGCGAATCGCATCTTCGAGTGGAAGTGTAAGTATCCGGAACGCTTTGGGGAGAGCAGACCGGTGCTGATAGAGTTAATCTATGAGGGTATGTAAAAGGGGATGGAGTATGGAAAACGGGATTTCTAAGGCTACGGCGGCAACAGTGTTAAATTCGCTGAAGGGTGGCGTGGTGCCTCGCGTTGGACTAGAGTATATTACAGTTGGAAGAAGAAGCGAGATACAGGCATTGCTTCAGGATGTGTCTGTCATTGAACATGGCGGGTCGGCTATTCGATTTATCGAAGGTCAATACGGAAGCGGAAAAACATTTTTGCTGCACGCCTTACGAAATCACGTAATGGAGAAGAACTTTGTGGTTACGGACGTGGAACTGTCGGTAGACAGGCGCTTTGTCGGAAACAGAGGACAAGGTCTTGCCACTTACAGGGAGCTGGTTCGTAATATGGCAGTCAGTGCAATGCCGGACAGCGGTGCACTGACTTTAATTCTTGATAAGTGGATTGCAACAATCGAGAATCAGGTAATACAGGAGAATGGAATCACTCCGGGACAGGAGATTTTTGACCTGACTGTAAGTAAGAAAATCTATGAAGTGACCGGTTCTATGGAGGAGCGGATCAATGGTTTTGACTTCGGTAAGGTGATTGCTGCTTATTACAAGGGACACAGAAGCGGAGACAGCAATCTGCAGAGAAATGCCATTCGCTGGTTATGCGGTGAATACAGAACAAAGACAGAGGCAAAAACTGACCTTGGTGTTAGTCTGATTGTATCGGATGATAACTGGTATGATTTTATGAAGCTGTTTGCTGATTTTGTTGTGAAGGCAGGCTATACGGGACTCTATATCTGTATTGACGAAATGGCAACCATTTATGATATTCCAAGCAAGGTAGGACGGGATTTTAATTATAATAAGATTCTTACGATATATAATGATATGCTTCAGGGAAAAGCAAAACATATGGGCATGATTATGAGCGTTACGAAGGATGCCTTGGAAGATCCTGTAAGAGGAATTTTCAGCTTCGGTCCTTTGAAGTCAAGACTAAAGGAAGACAGACAGGAGCAGGCGGGTATTGTGCAGTTAAGAGATATGGCAGCACCGATTATACGGCTTACACCACTGAATCCCGGAGAGATGTATGTCTTACTTGAGAAGCTGACCATGCTTCATGAAATTATGTATGATTATCAGGCAAGACTCGAGCATGATGATTATATTTACTTTTTAAAGACACAGTATGCGAAGAAGAAGGCAGAAGATATGACAGCACGAGAAATGATTCGCAACTATATTACACTTTTAAATCTCGCGCAGCAGTATTATAATAAGCCCAAGGAAGAAATTATGTCGGCGACATCATAGGGGTTCGGACCGGCACTTCCACGGGAGGGTATGCGTATGATAGAGCCAAAAGAAATAGTAAAATCAAGGCGCAAGACAATTGCATTAGTCATAAACAGTGACGGAGAGCTGATTGTCAGGGCGCCTTTTTATGCTTCAAAAAAAGATATCATGCGTTTTGTAGAGGAGAAGCAGGACTGGATAACAAAAAAGTCGGCAGATATGATGCAAAAAAAACAGGAAAGACCGAAGCTTTCTTTGCGGGAAGGCGAGACAATATCCTATCTTGGTCGCGAGTGCATGATTTTCCGTGGTATGACAAAGACCATCTGCTTTGACGGAAAGGCTTTTTTACTGCCGGAAACCCGGGATGCCGGAGAGAAGCTGGTTAAGTGGTATAAGAAGCGGGCAGCAGTCATTTTAAAGGAAAGAGCGGAAAGTATTGCAAAAGGCATGAACGTAGTCCCTGAGAGCGTTAAGATAACTTCGGCAAAAACAAGATGGGGCTCCTGCAGCGGAACGAATCATCTGAACTTCAGCTGGAGACTGATTATGTGTCCGCCTGAGGTGGTGGACTATGTGGTGGTGCATGAGCTTTGTCATATTTTGCACAAGAATCATAGCAGGAGCTTCTGGGAATGTGTCGGCAGTGTCGATCACTGCTATCGTGAGCATGAGAGATGGTTAAAAGAGAACAGACGACTCATGGACGTTTTGTAATACATCAGAAAGACAGGTAAGAGGAATGAATACAGTAAAAGCGGTAATATTTGATATGGACGGAGTTCTGCTTGATACAGAAAAACACTATTTATCCTGCTGGCTGCAGGCTTCAAAGGAAGCGGGATATCCCTTTACAAAGGAGCAGGCGTTAATGCTAAGAAGCTGTGATGCCAAAGTAGCTGCAAACATGATGAAAGAGTACTTTGGAGAGGGCTTCGATTACTATGCAATTCGAGAGCGAAGAAGACAGCTTGTAAAGGAAAAACTTGACGAATACGGATTGGAAAAAAAGCCGGGGATAGAAGAAACACTCCTGTACATTAGGAAGAAAGGGATTAAGACCGCAGTTGCAACGGCAACACCACCGGACAGAACAAGAGAATACCTGACCGGGCTTGGATTAGCAGAGCTTTTTGACGGCATAGTCAGTGCAAAAGAAGTAGAAAACGGAAAGCCGGCTCCGGATGTATACCTCTATGCCTGCAGTCAGATTGGAGAAAAGCCTGAAAACTGCATAGCGGTTGAGGACTCACCCAATGGTATTCTTTCCGCATACAGAGCGGGATTAATGCCTGTTATGGTGCCTGATTTGACACAGCCTGACGAGGAACTGAAAAAGCTGTTGTTTGGATGTGAAAAAACCTTATCCGGAATCTGTGATATTATTGACAAATTATTATCATAATACTAAAATGAAAGTAGCTATTCAGCGGATACGCCACAACGAGGAAATACGAAGTATTTTCGAGATTGGCTCTGAATCGTTATCAATATATGAAAGATAATAACAGGAAAGGAAGTGTCGTATATGGACAGTTGTGATAGTAGTGGTCGACCTTACATAGATGGACAAAGGTTCGTATGCGAGCGCTTATTTCTGTTATAACATACACTTGTCCATCGTTTCAAGCAACCCGTTAATCTGTTTTGGGTGAAAAACGGTGGTTTTTTTGTGCCTGAAACAGCGTGAATATGTTTGAGGTGGAGAAATGGAAAACGAGGAAATCATGGTACCTGACTATGTGCAGGAGCTTGTTACGCTGATTCGAAGCGATGAACCGGCTGAGACAATCAGTGAAAAAATTGATAATTATCATGATAATGATATTGCGGATGCGTTAGATGAATTAAACAGCTTTGAGAGAAGAAGACTATATCAGATTCTGGGTGATGAAAGAGTATCTGAAATCTTTGCCTATCTGGATGATGTAGGAAAATATCTGGATGAGCTCGAGCTGGAGAAGGCTGCCGATATCATTGAGAACATGGATGCCGATGATGCGGTAGATGTTCTGGAAGAGATTGATGAGGAAACAAGAAATCAGTTGATTGAATTGATGGATGAAGAGTCCCAGGAGGACATCAAACTGATTCAATCCTATGATGAAGATGAGATTGGTAGTATTATGACTACGAATTACATCGAAATCAGCAGGAAGCTTACGATTAAGCAGGCGATGCGAGAGCTGATAGCTCAGGCGGAGGATAATGATAACATTACGACAATCTATGTGAAGGATGATGATAATTCTTTTTACGGTGCCATTAATCTAAAGGATTTAATTGTTGCCCGTAATTACATGGAGTTGGATTCGTTAATCAGCCAGTCGTATCCTTATGTCAGGGATCACGAAATGATATCTGACTGTATTGAGCGACTGAAGGATTATGCGGAGGATTCCATTCCGGTATTGAATGAAGAGAACGAAATTATCGGTGTCATCACCTCGCAGGATATCGTTGAGGTTGTTGATGATGAGATGGGCGAAGACTATGCGATGCTCGCCGGTTTGACGGAAGAGGCGGATTTAGAGGAAAGCGTTTTTGAGAGTATTAAGAAGCGTATTCCGTGGCTGGTGGTGCTGCTTGCACTCAGCATGTGTGTTTCTACCATTACCGGACTATTTGAAGGTGTCATTGCACAGCTTGCCATTATTGTCAGCTTCCAGTCTCTTATTCTTGGTATGTCAGGTAATGTCGGAACACAGTCGCTTGCTGTTACGATTCGTGTGTTAATGGATGAAAATCTTGGGGCAAAGCAGAAGATTGGCATGATGTTCAAGGAAATGAAGGTCGGCTTTTGTAACGGTGTTCTTCTTGGCATTTTATCCATTCTGTTTATTGGTGTATATGTATGGATTTTTAAGGGAAAAACGCCGGAATATGCCTTTGCGATATCGGCGTGTGTCGGAATTGCACTGGTACTTGCCATGACGATATCGAGTCTGGTAGGAACCGTGGTACCTATCTTTTTCCATGAGATAAATGTGGACCCGGCGGTAGCATCCGGTCCGTTGATTACAACCGTAAATGATCTTGTCGCCGTAGTCACCTACTATGGCCTTGCGTGGTTGTTACTGATTAATGTGTTACATTTGTAAAAGAAGGAAAAGTATGATTCATTTTATAGTTAACGAACATTCCAGAAGTGGTAAGAGTGTCAGTGTATGGAAACAGATAGAAGCAATGATGAAAAAAGAGGGAGAGCCTTATCGGGTATGGAAAACAGAGTATGCAGGACATGCAACGAAGCTTGCACAGGAAATCAGCAGCCTCTCTGAAAAAGAGATTAAGCTTGTTGTTCTTGGCGGCGACGGAACGATTAATGAGGTGCTGAATGGCATTACTGATTTTGAAAAAGTCCTATTTGGCGTGATTCCTACCGGTTCGGGAAATGATTGTGCCAGAGGTCTGGGGATTAGCGGAACATCTAAGGATATGCTTTTGAGAATTCTTCAGTCAAATGGTAAAAAGACGATAGATGTTGGAAGAGTAAGCTGGAACGGATGTGAGAAGCCAAGACTTTTCCTGATAAGTTCTGGGATAGGAATGGATGCACTGGTGTGCAAGAAGTCAATGACCTCAAAAATAAAGAAATGGCTGAATCGTATCGGACTTGGAAAGCTGACATATCTTGTCATTACGATTCAGTCTCTGATTAGTATGCAGACTGCTGACACGAAAGTGGAAATCAATCATGCCAGAAAAACCCTGTATAAAAAGCATATTTTTTCGGCTGCGATGAATTTCAGATCTGAGGGCGGCGGTGTTCCTATGGCTCCTGCAGCGGATGCAACGGACGGAAAGCTTTCAATCTGCACAGTTCACGGAATTCCGAAGCTGCTAACGTTTGGTATCTTACCGTTTGTGGTTATGGCCAAGCATGAGCGTTTTCGTGGTGTTAAGGTTGAAGATTGTGAAAGCTGTAATTTAACGTTGAACAGGCCCATGGCATTGCATGCAGACGGCGAGTATTGCGGTGATACAACAGAGGTATATTTTGAGTGTCTGCCGGGAAAATTAAGAATGTTGATATAGTTTAAAAGGACTCAGTAGAGTCCTTTTTTTGTAGGAAAACAGAAAGTGATAAAGAGAGGAGAATATTACATGCGTGAAGTTTTTGACTTGAACACCAAATGGGCATTTACCAAGGATACCGATACAGTGCCTCAAACCATGCCGCATAACTGGTACTGGGTGAATCTTCCACATACATGGAATGCGATTGACGGGCAGGACGGAGGAAATGACTATTATCGCGGAATCTGTTATTATGCAAAGGAATTTGAGAAAAACGAGCTTCCGCAGCAGGATGTATATTATCTGGAGATAAACGGTGCCAATTCTTCTGCCGAGGTACATCTGAACGGAAAAAAACTGGCACATCATGACGGAGGTTATTCTACATGGCGTGTGAATATCACGGAGGCCATAAAGGAAAAAAATCTGCTGGTTATTGCAGTTGATAACAGTGCCAGCGATAAGGTTTATCCGCAGAATGCCGATTTCACCTTCTATGGTGGTCTTTATCGAACGGTAAGAATTATAGCTGTGCCGGAAGCACACTTTACTTTGGATTATTATGGCGGACCGGGTATCAAGGTAACACCTAAAATCAAAGAAACAGCCGCTAGTGTAGAAATAGAGGTATATCTTACGAATAGAAAAGAGGGACAGACACTGTGCTTTTCCATTCAGGATCAGGCAGGGCAGAAGGTAGCAGAGGGATGTCAGGACGCAGCACAGACAAAGACTACCCTGAAAATAGAGAATGTTCATCTTTGGCAAGGAAGAAAAGATCCTTACCTGTACACGGCAGAGGTTATCCTGATGTCGGGGGAAACTGCGCTAGACAAGGTAAGTACACGCTTTGGCTGTCGTACGTTTATTATCGATCCGGAGAAGGGCTTTTGGCTGAACGGTGAGAGCTATCCGCTTCGAGGGGTATCGCGTCATCAGGACAGATGGGGTGTTGGTAACGCTTTGCTGCCGGAGCATCATAGGGAGGATATGGAGCTTATCTGTGAAATGGGTGCAACAACGATTCGCCTTGCACATTATCAGCATGACCAATACTTTTATGATTTATGTGATGAGCAAGGTATGGTCATTTGGGCAGAGATTCCGTATATTTCCGGTCATATGCCGGGCGGACGTGAGAATACCGTTTCCCAGATGAAGGAACTGATTATTCAGAATTATAATCATCCAAGCATTGTAGTCTGGGGACTGTCTAATGAAATTACAATGGCGGGTAAGACAAATGAGGATTTGTTGGAAAATCACAGAATACTGAATGAGCTTGCACATGAGCTGGATAAGACAAGACTGACTACGATTGCAGCAGTATCCATGTGTGATATTCATGATCCGTATATTCAGATACCGGATGTTGTTTCCTATAATCACTACTTTGGCTGGTATGGCGGAGACACCTCCCTGAACGGTCCGTGGTTTGACCACTTTCACAAGGAATTTCCGAGGATTCCGATTGGTGTCAGTGAATATGGATGTGAGGCGTTAAACTGGCATACGTCAGAGCCCGCGCAGGGCGATTATACCGAGGAATATCAGGCATATTACCACGAGGAACTGATTAAACAGCTGTATACGAGACCTTATATCTGGGCAACGCATGTCTGGAATATGTTTGATTTTGGCGCTGATGCAAGAAATGAAGGCGGCGAAAACGGTCAGAATCATAAGGGACTGGTTACCTTTGACCGTAAGTATAAAAAGGATTCCTTCTATGCTTATAAGGCATGGCTGTCTGATGAGCCGTTTGTACACATCTGCGGAAAACGCTATACAGACCGTGTAGAGGATGTGACAAAGGTAACGGTGTACTCGAATCTCCCGGAGGTTGAGCTGTTTGTAAACGGAAAAAGCCTGGGTAAGCAAAAGAGCGATATTCACTTCTTTTATTTTCAGGTGCCCAATCGGGGAGAAAGTCTGCTAGAGGCAGTAGCCGGAGAATGTAGCGATGAAAGCCGCATCAGAAAGGTTGAGACATTTCATGAGGATTACCGCCTGAAGGAAAAGGGTGCTGTTTTAAACTGGTTTGATATTACCCAAAAGGAAGGTTTTCTGTCTTTAAATGACAAGCTTAGTGATGTGATAAATACTAAGGAAGGAAAGGAGCTCTTCTTTGACCTGATGAAGCATATGGGACAAGGCAGGGAGGAAGGTGCATTTTCCATTGGAGAGGAAAACCTGGGCGGACTGATGAAAATGATGGGAAGCTTTACCCTGATTCGTCTGATTAACACCATGGGAGCAATCGGAACCTCTGTTACCAAGGAGCAGCTACTGGAGCTGAATGCCAAGCTGAATAGGATTAAAAAAGTATCATAAAATACGGGATGAACTTCTAATAAAGTTGCTCTGTTCGAGACATACTATCGAATAGGGCAACTTTTTTGCGCAAATCAAATGCAAGAGGCGCTTATTTGTAAAGAGCAATATATTGGGAGGCAGAAATGAAAACAGGAGAGACAATTAAGCCGTTTGGTATGAGAGATAAGCTGGGATATATGTTTGGAGATTTCGGAAATGATTTCACCTTTATTCTGTCGAGCGTGATTTTGATGAAGTTTTATTCTGACGTCATGGGTGTACCCGTCGGACTGATTGGATTTATGATGATGGCAGCACGTTTTGTAGATGCGTTCACGGATGTGGCAATGGGAGAAATCGTAGACCGAAGCAGACCCGGGAAAAAGGGTAAGTTCATCGAATGGATTCGAAGAATGTGCGGTCCGGTTGCCCTGGCGTCTTTTTTGATGTACGCAAGCTGGTTTCAGGATATGTCGATGGGTTTTAAGGTATTCTGGATGTTTTTTACTTATTTGCTTTGGGGAAGTGTCTTTTACACAAGCATTAATATTCCGTACGGTTCCATGGCGTCAGCCGTGTCAGCTAAACCACAGGACAGAGCACAGCTGTCTAACTGGCGAACAATCGGCTCTACACTTGCAGGAACGGTAATCGGAGTCGTACTTCCGCTGGTTGTGTACTATACGGATGAACACGGGAATAGTGTGCTTTCCGGTGAGAGAACCATGTATACGGCACTTTTTTGTTCCATAGGAGCGGTTATATGCTATCTTCTCTGCTATTTTATGATGACAGAGCGTGTCAAGGTAGAGCAAAAGAAGGAAAAATTCAACCTCAATGAACTGCTTTCCGGATTGGTGAAAAATAAAGCCCTGATTGGTATTGTTCTGGCATCGGTCTGTATGTTATTGGTGCAGCTGACGTTATCCACTATGACAACCTATATTTATCCGAATTATTTTAGAAATACGCAGGCACAGGCAGTAGCAGGACTTGCGGGACTTGTAATTACACTGGCATGTGCCGGATTTACGGTAAAGCTCTCACAGACCATCGGGAGAAAGGAGCTTGCAATCATATCCTCGATCTTTGGAGCTGTTGTTTTCGTGATAGCCTTTTTTTGGCATACAACAAATGCATGGGTATTCGTGGGAATCTATGCCGTTTCTTATATCGGTCTTGCGGTATTTAATCTGATTTGCTGGGCGATGATTACTGATGTCATTGATGATACGGAGGTACAGACAGGAGAGCGCTCTGACGGAACGATTTACGCCGTGTACTCCTTTGCAAGAAAGCTTGGACAGGCGGCATCCTCCGGCGTGACGGGTATCTTATTATCCGTGATCGGTTATTCGCAGGAAACAGCATTTCATCCTGAGGTAACGGAAGGAATTTATAACCTGACCTGTTTAGTACCGGCAGTCGGGTATATACTGCTTGCAGTCGTTCTATACTTTTTCTATCCGCTTAACAGAGAAAGAGTAGAAAAGAATACAGGCGTGCTGGCACAAAAGCACAAATAAAAAATAACTGTTCCGGGATATTCTGCTCGGAACAGTTATTAATATAGACCGTTAATGTCTTACTTGTAGGTAGACTTCATGATACCGTCATGGGTGCTTGTAAACGGCTGATAACGGAATGGTAAGTCAAACCATGTCTTTTTGTCCATAATGCTCTTGTAGTGTGAAAAGCTTCTAAATCCGGCTTCGCCATGATAAGAGCCCATTCCACTGTCTCCAAAACCGCCAAATCCCATTTCGCTTGTAGCAAGATGACTGACGGCATCGTTGATACATCCGCCACCGAATCTGCACAGGGAAGTTACCTTATCGGCAATCTCATTGTTTGAAGTGAAGATGTATAATGCAAGCGGATGCGGCATAGAGTTAACCTTTGTAATCACGTCATCAAGAGATTCATAGGTCAGTATCGGGAGCACCGGTCCAAAGATTTCTTCCTGCATAACAGCATCATCAAAAGTAACGTTATCTAAAACGGTTGGCTCGATTCTAAGTGTTTCATCGTTAAACTTACTACCTGCAACAACTTTTTCCGGGTCAATCAGGCCTAAAATTCTTCTGTAATGCTTGTCGTTAATGATTTTTCCGTAGTTTTCATTTTCAAGAGGCTTTTCACCGTACTGAGCGGTAATCTGAGCCTTAAGTTCTTTTATTAATTCGTCCTTAATGGAGGAATCACAATAGATATAGTCCGGTGCAACACAGGTTTGTCCGCAGTTTAAGTACTTACCGAAAACGATACGCTTTGCGGCAAGCTTAATGTCAGCGCTCTTTTCTACGATACAAGGACTCTTTCCGCCTAATTCAAGAGTAACAGGTGTCAGATAATTAGAAGCGGCTCTCATAACCCTTTTGCCGACAGCGATACTTCCTGTAAAGCAGATATAGTCAAAATGCTCCTGAAGAAGATGGGTGTTCTCCTCTCTTCCACCGGTAACAACTGCTACATACTCAGGTGGGAAGGCATCCTCAATCAGTTTTTTAATTACTTCACTTGTATGTACGGAATAGGCACTTGGCTTAATGATAGCTGTATTTCCTGCAGCAAGCGCATCTACTAATGGTTCAAGTGCGAGCATAAATGGATAATTCCATGGACTCATGATAAGCATAACGCCATACGGAGATGGCTTAATGAAGCTTTTTGCAGCAAACTGGGTAGCAGGTGTCGGAACACGCTTTACCTTTGCAAAAGATTTGATATGCTTCAGCATATAATTGATTTCATCCAGTGTCATGTTGATTTCGCACATATAGCTTTCGTAGGCACTCTTCCCCAAATCCTTCTGCAAAGCTCTTTCGATATCAGAATGATACTTGATAATTGTTTCCTTCAACTTTTTAAGCGCATTAATTCTATTGCTTACATCAAGAGTCTTGTTTGAGTTGAAGTACTCTCTCTGAGAAGCAACCAGATTCTGAATGATTTCTTTTTCCATTTTTCTCCTTCTTTCATTACCCTATTTTTTTAATATTTATACTTCCAATGGGACTATTGTACCATTGCACTACACGAAAAGCAAGGAAAAATATAAACAGTTTATTTTGTTAAAATATACCAAAATATTAGTTTATTTATGTACTGGTTATGTTAATCCATGCAAACAGATTATTATCTGACAATATTATTATAATATAAGAAGTAACGAAATGAAAGAATATTGTGTTACTGTACACAGGTAATATTGTATTGCAAAATGAATGTTATAAAAGAATTTCTTGACTACATAGCGCACAACACATAAAATGGTAGCAAATGACTTGTATACGGAGGATATAAAATGCGAGAGATTCCATATAAAATTTACCTTGAAGAACATGAGATGCCGAAGCAGTGGTACAATGTTCGTGCGGATATGAAGAAGAAACCGGCACCAATTTTAAATCCGGCGACCTTACAGCCGGTTACGGTAGAAGAGTTATCCAATATATTCTGTACAGAGCTTGCAAAGCAGGAGCTGGATGATACAACTGCTTATTTTGATATTCCTGAGGAAATCTGTAATTTCTACAAAATGTACAGACCGGCTCCTTTGGTTCGGGCGTATTGCCTTGAGAAGAAGCTCGGAACACCGGCACATATTTATTATAAGTTTGAAGGAAACAATACCTCAGGAAGCCATAAGCTTAATTCGGCGATTGCACAGGCATATTATGCGAAGCAGCAGGGCTTAAAGGGTGTAACAACAGAGACCGGTGCCGGACAGTGGGGTACTGCACTTTCCATGGCATGCTCTTATTTTGATTTGGACTGTCAGGTATATATGGTGAAATGTTCTTATGAGCAGAAGCCATTCAGACGTGAGGTTATGCGTAC